>NZ_RZQY01000760.1:0-2637 GCF_003998575.1 Mesorhizobium sp. M7A.F.Ca.CA.001.10.2.1
GGCTTCAACGAGCGTTGCCTTGAGGGTGATCTGAGACACGCCGGCAAGGGCCCGCGAGACGAGGCAGCCCGCCTTGGCGGACTGTGCAAGGCGCTCGAATTCATCTGCGGCGAGTCCTGCGGCCTCCACCTCGGTTTCGAGTTCGATACGGGTGATCGTCGGCCCGGCCGCGGTCGCGCCGAGATGCACCTTGGCGATCGTGTGGATATTGCGGGCAACATGGCCGGCGCCGCCCAGTATGGCGCTCAGCGCCATCGAGAAGCAGCCTGCATGCGCTGCGGCGATCAGCTCTTCCGGGTTGGTGCCCGGACCGTTCTCGAAGCGCGACGGGAAGGAATAGGCGCCTTCGAAGACGCCGCTGCCGAGCCGCAGCCGGCCCGCCCCTTCCTTCAGCGTGCCTTGCCATTTGGCCGAGGCTTCACGAATTGTCATTGTCGTTCTCCCTTGGTTTGAGGACTTGATGGGTCAGGCGCCGTCGATGATCACCTTCCCGAAGACGTCGCCCTGCTGGAAATAGCGGTAGGCATCGCCGGCCTCGGTGAAGGCGAAGACCTTGTCGATGACGGGCCGCAGGCGATGCTGCGAGACGGCGCGCAGCATGGCTTCGAGATTGGTCCGGTTGCCGACGAACAGGCGGCTGATGGTGGCGAGGCTGCGCTGGTAGAGTGCCGCCGGCAACTGGATCGATCCGCCTTTCGCATCCTGCAGCGTCAAGAGCACGATGTGCCCGTAAAGCGTGCTGGCGATCAGCGACTGGGCGAAGGTCGCCGGGCCACCGGTCTCGATGACGAGATCGATGCCGCCGGTCTGGTCGCGGACGGTCGCGCCCCATTGCGGCATATCCGATGTCGAAATCACCAGGTCGGCGCCCAGCGCCCGCAGCCTGTCGGCTTTCTCACCGCGCGAGGTGACGGCGGCGACATGGCAGCCGAGCAGCTTGGCGAACTGCAGTGCAAAGAGCGAGACGCCGCCCGAGCCGACGACCAGAACCCATTGGCCGGGCTTCGGAATTCCGGCGCCCGTCACGGCATTCCAGCCGGTCAGGCCGGCACAGGTCAGCGTTGCCGCCTCATGCCAGTCGAGATGATCGGGCAAGCGCACCGCCCATTGTTCGTCGAGAACGGCGTATTCGGTCAGCATGCCATCCAGCGTGCAGCCGAGTTGGTCGACGAGGCCGGCATGGATGCGGCCGTCGATCCATCGGGGGAATAGCTGCCGGTCACGCGGTCGCCTACGGCAAAGCGGGTGACGGTATCGCCGATGGCGACAATGTCACCGGCCCCGTCGCTCAGCGGACGCCTTGGCGCGGCGGCAGCGGATAGGTGCCGTTGAGGATCATCGTATCGCGCCGGTTGAGCGAGGTGGCGCGAACGCGCGCCACGATCTCATGCGGCCTCGGCTCCGGCTGCGCCGTGTCGCGCAGCATCAGGGGTTCGGTCCCAGACCCTTCGAGACGGTAGCTCCGCATGTCGTTCTCCCGAGAAATATATAGACTGGTCTACATATTATGTAGACCGATTGTCATATTTTGCGCAAGGCCTATAATGATTCCTGCTGACAGAGGTTGACATGGCCAACGACACCCGCACCCGCATACTCGAGACGACTGGGCTGCTGCTCAGGCAGCGCGGCTATCACGGCACCTCGCTCAACGACATATTGAGCGCCAGCGGCGCACCGCGGGGCTCGCTCTATTTTCATTTTCCCGGCGGCAAGGACCAACTGGTCATCGAGGTGACGCGGGCCAGCGTTGCCGACGTGACGGAGAGGCTGGGCGAAGCGCTGGCTGCCGAAAAGTATCCGGCGGTGGCTGTCCATCATATCTACCAGTCGGTGGGACGCATGCTGGAAGACAACCAGTTTTCGCTCGGCTGTCCGATCGCGCCTGTCGTGCTGGACTCGCCCACCGACGTGCCGGAACTGGCGGAGTTGTGCCGCTCGGCCTTCGAACAGTGGATAGGCCTGCTGCGGGACGCCTTCGTCAGGGCAGGGGTGCCCGAGCGCCGCGCGCATGCATTGGCACTGCTGGTCGAATCGTCGCTGGAGGGGCTGATGGTGATCGCCCGCGCCACCCACGACCGCGCCCCGGTGCAGGCTGTGGCCGATGAGGTCGCAGCGCTGATCGAGCAGGCGGTGCTCGCTGGAGCAGGCCGCAATCGCGACACGGCGATTTCCGCGGCCGAGATACCATCATCGCCGGGGTCCTGATGTCGCGACGCGCCTGATGCCAGCGGAAACATTAGTTCAATGTCGCGCCAAGCGTTCCGCGCGGTGTGTCGCCCCAATTCAAGTCCTGGCAGTGCTATTAGTGAAGTAAACGTCCTGGCAGAACAAAAAGGGCGCCTTTCGGCGCCCTTTCCGTAAGCTTAGCCAGATTGGCTGGATTAGAAGTCCATGCCGCCCATGCCGCCCATGCCGCCGCCCATGCCGCCAGGCATGCCGCCGCCGCCAGCCGACTCCTTCTTCGGAGCCTCCGCGATCATGGCTTCGGTGGTGACGAGCAGGCCGGCGACCGAGGCCGCGTCCTGAAGAGCCGTACGGACAACCTTGACCGGATCGACGATACCCATGGCGATCATGTCGCCATATTCACCGGTCTGGGCGTTGTAGCCGAAGGTCGCGCCCTTGTTCTCAAGG
>NZ_RZQY01000761.1:0-2632 GCF_003998575.1 Mesorhizobium sp. M7A.F.Ca.CA.001.10.2.1
GTTGAACTTTGCATCTGCGGTCCAAAATGGGAAGTCGTTTTGCGCGTGATTGGTGTGGTGCTTAATCGTTCTCCACCCGGCCCCGCAGCTTCTTGATCGTGCCGCGCCCGGCCTTGCTCTTCAGCCGCCGTTCCACGGCACCCTTCGACGGCCGTGTCTTCTTGCGCGGCGGCGGTGGCGGTTCGGCGGCCTTGGCGACCAATGCCGTCAGCCGTGCCCGCGCATCCGCCCGGTTCTGTTCCTGGGTGCGGAAGCGGCCTGCTTCGATGACGATGACACCGTCCTTGGTGGCACGCTGGCCGGCAAGCTTGATCGTCCGCTCGCGCACGCGCTCCGACAGACCCGTTGCGTTGGCCGCGTCGAAGCGCAGTTGCACCGCCGTCGCCACCTTGTTGACGTTCTGGCCGCCGGGACCGGACGAGCGGATGAAATCCTCGTGCAGGTCGCCCGGATGGATCACCGCATCGCCTGATATGATGATGTTGTCGTCGCTCGCCATGCCGCAGTCATGGCGCGGCGGATCGAAAAAGAAAAGGCCCGATCGAACCGGGCCTTTCAACGAAAGCTGACCCCTGTGGCGCGATTACTCCGCCGCTTCCTGCATGCGCGGCGCCGCGCCCAGCACCACGGCGTCGACATGGCTTTCGAATTTCTCGAAATTGACGGCGAACATGCCGACCAGCCGTGCCGCCTGACGGTCGTAGCCGGCCTTGTCGGCCCAGGTCGCCCGGGGGTCCAGAATCATCGGGTCGAGAATGGCGCTATCGATGCCCGGCACAGCCACCGGCACCTCGAAACCGAAATGAGGGTCGGTGCGGAACTCGGCCGTCTTCAGCGAGCCGTCAAGTGCGGCTGCAAGCAACGCGCGCGTCGCCTTGATCGGCATGCGCTTGCCGGTGCCGTAGGCGCCGCCGGTCCAGCCGGTATTGACCAGCCAGCAATCGGCGCCGTGGCGTGCAATCAGCTCGCGCAGCAGATTGCCGTATTCGGAAGGGTGGCGCGGCATGAACGGCGCACCGAAACAGGTCGAAAACGTCGCTTCGGGCTCGGTCACGCCCTTTTCGGTTCCGGCCACCTTGGCGGTGTAGCCGGACAGGAAATGATACATCGCCTGCGCCGGGGTCAGCCGCGCGATCGGCGGCATCACGCCGAACGCATCGGCGGTCAGCATGATGATGTTGTTGGGATGGTTGGCGCGGCCGGTCTTGCTGGCATTGGGGATGAAGTCCAGCGGGTAGGCGCAGCGTGTGTTCTCGGTCAGTCTTCCGTCGTTGAAATCCGGCACGCCATCAGCGTCGAGCACGACATTTTCCAGCACCGTGCCGAAGCGCTGCGTGGTGGCGAAGATTTCCGGCTCGGCTTCCGCCGACAGCTTGATCGTCTTGGCATAGCAGCCGCCTTCGAAATTGAAGATGCCGTGCGGCCCCCAGCCATGCTCGTCGTCGCCGATCAGCGTGCGCGAGGGATCGGCCGAGAGCGTCGTCTTGCCGGTGCCCGACAGGCCGAAGAAGATGGCGGCGTCGCCGGCCGCACCCTCATTGGCCGAGCAATGCATCGGCATCACGCCTTTCGCCGGCAGCAGATAGTTGAGCATGGTGAACACCGACTTCTTCATCTCGCCGGCATAGGAGGTGCCGCCGATCAGCACGATCTTGCGCGAAAGATCGACGGCGATCACCGTTTCGGTGCGGCTGCCGTGACGAAGGGGATCGGCGCGGAAGGACGGCAGGTCGATGATCGTCATCTCAGGCACGAACTGTTCGAGTTCGGCGGCATCCGGACGGATCAGCAGATTGCGGATGAACAGCGAGTGCCAGGCAAATTCGGTGATCACCCTGGTCGGCAGCCTCGACTCCGCATCGGCGCCGCCGACCAGATCCTGGACGTATAGATCCTTGTCCGCGGCATGCGCCTGGAAATCGGCGAGCAGCGTGTCGAACTGGGCCGGCGAGATCGCCTTGTTGTTGTCCCACCAGACATGTGGTTCGGTGGCGCCATCGCGGACGACGAACTTGTCCTTGGGCGAGCGGCCGGTGTGCTGTCCGGTCTCGGCGACCAGCGCGCCATGGGCGGTCAAGCGGGCCTCGCCGCGCCGGATCGATTCCTCATAAAGGGCGGCCGCACCGAAATTATAGCGCACCACGCCGGTGGTTTTCAGGCCGATATGATCGATCGCGCAGGCGGAATTGCGTTTGCCGACTTCCGACATCGAGTGTCCCTCTTGGATTTGCCGCATCTTTGCCGGCACGTTTCCAGCACGCCCACTACGCGGGCGAGATGGTCAGAACCAGAAAAGCCAAATGATATCAAATCATTAATCGATTTAAATATTTTGAAAGTTGTTTAAATCGTTTATATGTGCAAAAAGTTTCGCGGTTGCCCAAAGGATTGGCGATGTCCGTTCGTCCAATCCATGTCGAGGTAGGATTGTGGCCGCCGGCATGCCGCGCGTGACAGCGGACAAGGCCTATGCCACATTTTGTACCTAATTTGTCCTGCAAAAGCCCCTTCTCTACGACAGAAGGGACAGCTCATGAGGGAGCCGCTTGAAATGGCAACAATCGCGCTTGTCGATGACGACCGCAACATTCTGACATCGGTGTCGATCGCCCTGGAATCCGAGGGGTATCGC
>NZ_RZQY01000762.1:0-2629 GCF_003998575.1 Mesorhizobium sp. M7A.F.Ca.CA.001.10.2.1
GTCCATGACCGCTGGTTTCGAGGTCGCCCTTATTGATCCCAATTGAACGCGCCTTCCGGGCACGGCGCAAGCGGCCAGCGCGAAGCGGTCTCCCGCCCCGGTCACCCAAGCAATGCAATAACGCTGGCTAGTGCCGATTTATTCCCGGTCGGGGTGAAATCTTATTGTTCTTGCTTGCCTTTATCCGTTTTCCCGCGCCGCCCGCGTCAAAAGCCGCTGATAAAACAGGCCGATGCCGATCAGCACGGCGCCAAGGCCGATGAACGACAACGCCCTCAGCACACCTTCCAGCTCCGACATGTCGAAGATGAAGACCTTCAGCACGGCGATCGCGATCAGCGCGGCCGAGGCGACGCGCAGCACCTGCGATTTCAACCAGACACCGGCTGTGAGGAGCGCAACGCCAATCACCAGCCAAAGCGCCGAGTAGGTATAGGTTTCCAACTGGCCGAGGCCGCTCCACAAGCCGATGAACTCGCCCTTGAACAGGCGCCTCACCGACAGCGTGGCATAGGCGAAGGCAAGCACGGCAGCCACCACGGCCAGCATCTGCGCATACCATTTCGGCCGCTTGTCCCTGGCGTAGAGCGCCAGTCCCCCGGCGGCGACCGCAGGCAGGAGATAGGCGAGGAACAACAGGTTGAACACCGGGATCCGGCCTGTCGATTCGTCTGACAACAGCGGATTCAGCACGACGAAGTGCCTGACAACGATGAAGGCGACCGAGGCCACACCGGCGGCCATCGAACCATAGCGCAGCACCGAGCTTGGCGAGCGCATGTCGATGGCGACCAGGATGGCGCCGGCGCCGATGGCGATCAGGGTGTAGATCGACTGTTCGGCGAGCGTCATGGCACCCGTGTCGATGACGCCGCCGTGCATGGCGTGGCGCACCAGCATAGCGAGCGTGAGCAGCGCAAACAGCGCCGCAGCCGCCTCCATGGCAAGGCGCGGCCGGCCATTCGTGGTGCGCGCAAGCTGCCAGGCGGCAAAGCCGAAGGCCAGTGCCGGCACGCCGTAGCCTGGCAGCAGCCAGTTGAACACCGGCGTCGTCGACAGGAACCCGGCACCGACGATGGTCGGGTCGAAAGCGACGCGGCCAAGCACCGCGATCACCGCGCCGACCGAAATCCAGCCGAGCACCGGATAGGCGCGCCAGCGCGTAGTCAGCGCCGGCACGATGGCCGCCGCACCGAGCAGGATGGTGGTCCAGCCGGAATCGAAAGCCATATGCATGAGCAGGAGCCCGGCGATGGCCGCGCCGCCCAGGGCAAACGACACCGCGACACCGCCCTTGAGCGGCGGCTCCTCGGCCCGCGCGATCCACTCGCCGCCGGCGGCGAAAATGACGACCAGCAGTGCCGCTGCGGCAGCGTAGACAAGGTCACGGTCGAGATTGCCGAAGGTGAACCAGAGTGCCAGCAGGATGACCAGCGGGACAATGACGCCCCACGCTGCCCATGAGGCCGCGCGGATCTGCGTGCCGGCGGCGAACCGGCGCGCGGCCCAGAAGCCGGCGCCGATGAAGACCAGGCCGAGTACGATGCCGATGCGCAAGGTCAGCGCGTTGGACGTGGCCACCGGCAGTCCGTCGACGCCCAAGGCGCCGCTGGAAAAATCGGAAGCGATCGAGGTTGGCGGGATGATGCCGAGATAGATCAGCACCGTGACCAGTCCCGCGGCATAGAGGAGCGGCAGCGCCAGCGGACGATAAAGCGCGACCCCCACCATCGCGGCGATCACCACCGCGCCCGGCAAGGCGTAGCCGGCGGCAGCGAAGGCCGGGTCGACCGACAGGCCCAGCGCCGAGAATGCGACGAACAGGCCAGGCACGATGGACGGCCAGTCGAAAGCCCTGGCTGGTCCAGGTTCGTCGTCACGGCGAGCGAGCCAGACAAGGGCGAGCACGGCCAGCGTGACGGCGTCGATGAACAGGATGGCAGAGAGGTTCGCCCCTGGCGCATCGGTCATATAGAGGATGGTCCAGACACCGGCGCCGAAAAAGGCGGCCGCCATCAGTAATTTCCAATCGCGCATGCGGGCGATGACGCCGGTGACGGCAAGCACGATCGCGAGATAGCCGAAAAGCGCCCAGGGATTGGGTGCCTGCGAGGCGACCAGCACCGGCGTCACCATGGCGCCTACCAGGCCGATGCCGGCCAGCGCCTGACCATGGACCAGGGCGGCCGCGATCGTTGCCACGCCGATGACGCCGAGCAGCGTGAAGGCGAGTGCCGGGCCGATGAAGCCGTAAATGCCATGCGCGGCATAGACGGTGCCGAACAGGATGAAGGCACCGGCAGCAGTCAGGATCGCTGGAATATAAGCGCCAGCGGCCCCTTGCACCGGCACCTTGAAGCCGGTGCGGCGGATGAACTCGCCGCCGGCCACCAGCACCAGGCCGAGCACGCCGGCCATGGTCAGCCGCACGCCGGGACCGAAAATACCTGCCTCGATGGTGTAGCGGATCAGGAACAGGCCGCCCAGCGCCAGCGCGATGCCACCGACCCAGACCGCCCAGCGGGTGCCGAGCGCGGTTTCGACATCGGATTGGCGGGCGGCTTTCGCCGCTCCGGGAAGCTCCGCAGGTTCCACTGCCTTCGGTGCCGGTTCTGGAGCGGTCCACGGG
>NZ_RZQY01000763.1:0-2628 GCF_003998575.1 Mesorhizobium sp. M7A.F.Ca.CA.001.10.2.1
ATATTATAGGAGGGAAATGGCAAGCCCCAAGTCCAAAGATTCTTCCCTGTCCAAAAAAGAGCTGTTGCCCGCACGACGCGATGGGTCGAACGTCAAGCCACGCCCGCGGCCGGTGCGGAGCTCGTCGCGCTACAGCCCGGCCGAAGTGCACGAGATATTCCGGCGCTTTTCCGTCCAGCGGCCCGAGCCGAAGGGCGAGCTCGAACATGTCAACGCCTTCACGCTGCTGGTCGCGGTGGTGCTGTCGGCGCAAGCGACGGATGCCGGCGTCAACAAGGCGACGCGGGCGCTGTTCAAGGCCGCCGATACGCCGCACAAGATGCTGGCGCTGGGGGAGGCAAGGGTCGGCGAATATATCCGCACCATCGGGCTGTGGCGCAACAAGGCGAAGAATGTGATTGCGCTGTCGCAGGCGCTGATCCGCGACCATGGCGGCGAGGTACCCGACAGTCGCGATGAATTGGTCAAGCTGCCCGGGGTCGGGCGCAAGACCGCCAATGTCGTGCTCAATATGGCCTTCGGCCAGCACACGATGGCGGTCGACACGCACATTCTCCGTATCGGCAACCGGCTCGGATTGGCGCCCGGCAAGACGCCGGAACAGGTCGAGCAAGGATTGTTGAAGATCATTCCGGACGAATATATGCGCCATGCACATCACTGGCTGATCCTGCATGGCCGCTACGTCTGCAAGGCGCGCAAGCCGGATTGCCCGGCCTGCGTCATCGCCGACATCTGCAAGGCCGAGGTCAAGACGACCGATGTGCCGGCACCGCTGGTGCCGATCGCACCGCTCGACCCTGTCGAAGAGATTCAGGACCGAAGCGGAACGACGGCGTAATTCAACTCTCCTCCACAAACACCTCTTCGCGCTTTTTCTTGACCGCCGGCAGGAAGACGATGACGAGCACGGCGAGCGCGATGAGCAGCAGGCCGGCGCTGATCGGTCTGGTCAAGAAGGTGCTCGGGTCGCCGCGCGAGAGGATCATGGCGCGGCGCAGGTTTTCCTCGAGCAGCGGGCCGAGCACGAAGCCGAGCAGCAGCGGCGCCGGTTCGCAGCGCAGCTTGGTCAGGAGATAGCCGAGGAAGCCGAAGAAGGCGACGGCGTAGAGGTCGTAGACGTTGCTGTTGACGCTGTAGACGCCGATCGAGCAGAACGCCATGATGATCGGGAAAAGCACGTAATAGGGGATCGTCAGCAGCTTCACCCAAAGCCCGATCAGTGGCAGGTTGAGGACGATCAGCATCAGATTGCCGATCCACATCGAGGCGATGATGCCCCAGAACAGCGCCGGCTGTTCGGTCGCGACATTGGGGCCGGGCACGATGCCCTGGATGATCATGGCGCCGATCATCAGCGCCATGACCGGGTTGGCTGGAATGCCGAGCGTCAGCATCGGGATGAAGGAGGTCTGCGCACCGGCATTGTTGGCCGATTCCGGTCCGGCGACGCCTTCGATGGCGCCCTTGCCGAACTCCTGCGGGTTTTTCGAGACGCGTTTTTCGACCGTGTAGGACGCAAAAGCTGCCAGGATCGCGCCGCCGCCCGGCAGGATGCCGAGCGCCGAACCGATGATCGTTCCGCGCACGATGGGCGCTGCCATGCGCCGAAAGTCCTCGCGGGTCGGCATAAGGCCGGTGACCTTGCGGATCATCACGGAGCGCTCATCCTCGTTTTCGAGGTTGCGCAGGATCTCGGCGACGCCAAAGACGCCGACCGCCACCGCAACGAAATTCAACCCGTCGGCATATTCCCGGATTCCAAGCGTGAAGCGCGGCGTGCCGGTGTAGATGTCGGTGCCGACAATGCCGAGCAGAAGGCCGAGCACGACCATGGCCAGCGCCTTGACGATAGAGCCGTGGGCGAGTGCGACGGACGAAACCAAGCCGACGATCATCAGCGAAAAATACTCGGCCGCGCCGAATTTCAGCGCGATCGCCGTCAGCGGCGGGGCAAAGATGGCGACGAGGAACGTCGACACCGTGCCGGCAAAGAACGAGCCGATGGCCGCGATCGCGAGGGCCGCTCCGGCGCGGCCGTTCCTGGCCATCTGGTAGCCGTCGATCGCGGTGACGGCGGACGAGGATTCGCCCGGCATGTTGATGAGAATGGCGGTGGTCGAGCCGCCATATTGCGCACCGTAATAGATGCCGGCGAGCATGATGAGGGAGGAGACCGGATCGCCGATCTGGAAGGTGATGGGCAGAAGCATGGCGATGGTCGCGGTGGCGCCGATGCCGGGCAGGACGCCGATCAGCGTGCCGAGAAGGACGCCGATCAGGCAGAAACCGAGGTTGGTCAACGACGTCGCCGTCGAAAAGCCGAGCGCGAGGTTGTCGAGGAGATCCATGCTCATCGCCTCACGATGCCGACCCTGGGGCCAGCCACGGGCCGAAGCGGCGGAACGGCAGGCCGAGCGCGTAGCTGAAGACGAGGAAGGCAAACAACGTCAGACCGGCCGACAGCACGAGCGCGGTCAATGGCTTCATGCGGCGGCTGGCAAACGACGCGATCAGCGCCGTCAGGAAGATCGACGGGATGAATCCGAGGCCGCGCACTGTCAGGCCGAAGAAGATCGGAGCAGGCAGGATGAGCAGCATGCCGCGCCACGCAATGTGCCCGATCGC
>NZ_RZQY01000764.1:0-2623 GCF_003998575.1 Mesorhizobium sp. M7A.F.Ca.CA.001.10.2.1
GATCATCGGCGAGCTTCTGCCGAAGAACGTCAACGTGCCTTACGAGACCGCCAACCAGGAGATGACCAAGAAGAACATCTCCAAGATGATCGACACCGTCTACCGCCATTGCGGTCAGAAGGAGACGGTCATTTTCTGCGATCGCATCATGGCGCTCGGATTCAGCCATGCCTGCCGTGCCGGCATTTCGTTCGGCAAGGACGACATGCTGATCCCGGATGCCAAGATCAAGCTGGTCTCCGACACCGAGGCTTTGGCCAAGGAATACGAGCAGCAGTACAATGACGGTCTGATCACGCAGGGCGAGAAGTACAACAAGGTCGTCGACGCCTGGGCCAAGTGCTCGGAAAAGGTCGCCGACGAAATGATGGCCCGTATCAAGGCGGTCGAGTTCGAGGACAATGGCCGTCAGAAGCCGATGAACTCGATCTACATGATGTCGCACTCCGGTGCGCGTGGCTCGCCCACCCAGATGCGCCAGCTTGCCGGCATGCGCGGCCTCATGGCCAAGCCGTCGGGTGAAATCATCGAGACGCCGATCATCTCGAACTTCAAGGAAGGCCTGACCGTGCTCGAGTACTTCAACTCGACCCACGGCGCCCGCAAGGGTCTGGCCGACACCGCCTTGAAGACGGCGAACTCGGGTTACCTCACCCGTCGTCTGGTCGACGTGGCGCAGGATTGCATCGTCAACTCCGTCGACTGCGGCACCGACAAGGGCCTCACCATGCAGCCGATCGTCGATGCCGGTCAGGTCGTCGCTTCGGTCGGCCAGCGCGTGCTGGGCCGTACGTCGCTCGACGACATCACCCATCCGGTGTCGGGCGAGATCCTGGTCAAGGCCGGAACGCTGATGGACGAGCGTGACGTGGAACAGATCGAAAAGGCCGGCGTCCAGTCGGTCCGCATCCGCTCGGCACTGACTTGCGAAGTCAGGGTTGGCGTCTGCGCGGTCTGCTACGGTCGCGATCTGGCCCGCGGCACCCCGGTCAATCAGGGCGAAGCCGTCGGCGTCATCGCGGCGCAGTCGATCGGCGAGCCGGGCACCCAGCTCACCATGCGTACCTTCCACATGGGCGGTACCGCGCAGGTCGTGGACAGCTCGTTCCTTGAAGCCTCGTATGAGGGCAAGGTCGAGATCCGCAACCGCAACGTGGTGCGCAACTCCGACGGCCAGCAGATGGTCATGGGCCGCAACATGGCGGTTCTGATCCTCGACGAAGCCGGCAAGGAGCGCGCCTCGCACCGCCTCACCTATGGTTCGCGCATCTTCGTGGACGATGGTGACAAGGTGAAGCGCGGCCAGCGTATCGCCGAGTGGGATCCCTATACCCGTCCGGTCCTCACCGAAATCGAGGGCAGGGTGTCGTACGAGGATCTGGTCGACGGCATTTCCGTTCAGGAAACGGCCGACGAGTCGACCGGCATCACCAAGCGTGAGGTCATCGACTGGCGCTCGACGCCACGCGGCAACGACCTGAAGCCGGCGATTGCGATCCAGGACGCCAAGGGCAAGGTCGGCAAGCTGTCGAAGGGCGGCGACGCCCGCTTCCTGCTCTCGGTCGAGGCCATTCTTTCGGTCGAGCCGGGTTCGCAGGTTCGCCCCGGCGACGTGCTGGCGCGTATTCCGATGGAAAGCGCCAAGACCAAGGACATCACCGGCGGTCTGCCGCGTGTTGCCGAGCTGTTCGAGGCACGTCGTCCGAAGGATCACGCCATCATCGCCGAGATCGACGGCACGATCCGCTTCGGCCGCGACTACAAGAACAAGCGTCGCATCATCATCGAGCCGCATGACTCGACGCTTGAGCCGGTCGAATACCTGATCCCGAAGGGCAAGCCGTTCCATCTCCAGGACGGCGACGTCATCGAGAAGGGCGACTACATCCTCGACGGCAATCCGGCGCCGCACGACATCCTGGCGATCAAGGGCGTGGAGGCACTTGCTTCCTACCTCGTCAACGAGATCCAGGAAGTCTATCGTCTGCAGGGCGTGTCGATCAACGACAAGCACATCGAGGTGATTGTTCGCCAGATGCTGCAGAAGGTCGAGATCACGGTGCAGGGCGATTCGACCTGCATCCCGGGCGATCATGTCGACGTGATCGAACTGGAAGAGGTCAACGAGCGTCTGGTCGAGGACGGCAAGAAGCCGGCCGAAGGCCTGCCGGTGCTGCTCGGCATCACCAAGGCATCGCTGCAGACGCCGTCCTTCATCTCGGCCGCCTCCTTCCAGGAAACGACCCGGGTGCTGACGGAGGCTGCGGTTGCCGGCAAGACCGACATGCTGCAGGGCTTGAAGGAAAACGTCATCGTCGGCCGGCTGATCCCGGCCGGTACCGGCGGCACGATGAGCCAGATCCGGCGCATCGCCACCTCGCGCGACGAACTGATCATCGACGAGCGCCGCAAGGCCTCGGGTGCGGAAGTCGCCGAGCCGATGCTGGCCGACATGACAACCGCCGCGCAGTAAGCGCGGCGGTTGGAATCTCAGGCAAAAAAAGGCCGTCGGGGCGACCCGGCGGCCTTTTTTCATTGCGTTGGAGCCGAACTTTGTGGCGGTGGCGAAGTGAGGAGCATCGTCTGGTGCCTTGTTTTGCAGGCTGGGGCCGCCCCTCATCTG
>NZ_RZQY01000765.1:0-2622 GCF_003998575.1 Mesorhizobium sp. M7A.F.Ca.CA.001.10.2.1
CATCTGCCGGACCGAGCCCTGGCTCAGCGGCTGGTCCGGCCGCGCCGATCCGGCGAGTTCCGGCCCGATCCATTCGCCGGGATCGATCGTCGCCATCATCTCGCGGCGATAATCGTCCTCGCGCAGCACCAGTTCGAGAAGCTGGCGGCGCGGCGCGAACAGCGCCATCCAGAAGCCGCCATCGGAAGCGGGTGACAGGCGCGACGGATAGGCGGGCAGATTTTCCAGGATCGCCACCGGATGCGGTAATTTCGGATCAAGGGCGACGATACGATGGCGCCAGCTTTCGCTGATCGCCAGACGGCCGTTGCCGAGCATGACCGCGCCGTTGGGAAATGCCAATCCGGCTGCAAGCTCACGCTGGGAGCCGCTGTCCGGATCGATGGCGAGCACGACGCCGCTGCTGCCGCCCTCCATCAGATCGCGCTTCCAGTCGCGCGCCGGATGCTTGCGCGAGCCGACACACAGGTAGAGCGAGCCATCCACGGTAAAGACCCCGGCGGTGAGGCAGGACGCCACGCCGCCTGGCAAGCCGATGCGCCTCCAGGTGCCCGGCTGCCCGATTTGCAGGCCCTCACCCTCGATGCCGACGGCAAGGCGGCCATCGGGCGCGGATGCGACAAAGCTGATCGGCGCCGCGAACTCCGCTATTGCGACCGCCGAAGCGCCCGCTCTCCCAAGGTCGATCCGAAAGAGCGTGTTGCCGCTGCTGCACAGCAGTCTCGCTGGCGACGCAACGAGATTGTCGATGGCGGGAAGCGACAGCAGCCGCTCCGCCTCTTCCAGACGGTTGTCCGGTTTGAAGACGCCGTCCATGGCCGGCACGCTGATGCCGGCATCATCAGCCGAAAACAGCCGGCGGACGAACGTGCCTAACCCCGCCATCAGCGCTTCCCCCAGTAATCGTCATGCGCCGTCCATTGCGGATCGGCGCCTTCGATGCGAACGCGGCCGATGCGGTTGTTGGAGACGCCGCCCAGATAGAGCCAGCCCTTGTGCTCGCAGGTCGAGGTGATCGAGGGATGGTTTTCGCCGGCCTCGTCCCACAACGCGTCGATGATCTCGCCGGTTTCCGACACGCGCAGCACGCAGCCGCGATTGATGTTGGGGAACAGCCATTCGTCGGCGGCGATCCGCTTGGCCATGCGGCGGCGAAAACCCGGCTTGCGCATGGCGAGATCGAAGGTTCTGGTGCGCATGCCGAGCAGCGCGATCCAGTAGGTTCCGTCGGAGCCGCGGTTGAGATTGTCGGGATAGCCTGGCAAATTGTCGAGGAAGATTTCACGCTTGCCCTTGTCCGGTCCGTCGAACCAGTAGCGGCTGATGCGGCACGCCCATGTCTCGGCAAAGAGCAGCGACTGGCCGTCGCGGCAAATGGTGACGCCGTTGGGAAAGATCAGGCCGCGCAATATGGTGCGGGTCGAGCCGGTCCTCGGATCGTGGCAGATCAGCCGGCCGTTGCCCCTGCCCTCCAGCGCATCGACCGCCCATTCAGACATTTCGTAGCGGATCGTCGCTTCGCTGAAGAAGATGCGCCCGTCCGGCGCGATGTCGAGATCGTCGGGAAGCCGCAGCCGCGAATCGTCGATCACCGACAGCAGGCTGCGATTGGTTTCGTCGGTGACCTTCGCCACCGTCCCGTCCGGCGAGACGCGGTAGACGCCCATGCCGCCGATGCAGGTGAGCAGGTCGCCGTTCGGCGCGAAGGCCAGCCCCAGCGGATGACCGCCGATACGGGCGAAGACCTCGCTGCGCGCATAGTCGGGCGCGAGGAAACGGACGATCGTACCGTGCCGCGTACCGGTATAGAGATTGTCGTCGCGGTCGAGGACGACGTCCTCGGGACCTTCGACCGCGCCAAGCCCTATGAGCTCCGCCGCGCCAAGCCTGTCATTGACGGCAAGCACGTCGGTTCCGGTCGGCGGCGTCAAATTCGGCAGCTTCAGATAGGTCGGCGAGACATAGACTTTGCTCAACAGCTTGCCGCGGTTCTTCACCCATTTGGCGTCGAACAGCACGGCGGCGATCAGCACCAGACCGAGGATCAGCTGGTTGACCGAGCCGGGCATCGACAGGCGGATGAGGCCGCTGGTCAGGATCAGCACCAGGATGGAGCCGATCACCGCATTGCCGACCGAACCGCGGCCGCCACCCAGCGAAACGCCGCCAAGCACCACGGCGGTCAATACGGAAATCTCCAGCCCTATGCCGGTGTCGGCGCCGGTGCTGCCGAGCCGGGCGGAAAACAGAAAGGCAGCGATCGCGGTCAGCAGGCCCGATGCGACATAGGCGAGGCAAACCGTCAGCTTGACGTTGATGCCGGCATTGTAGGCGGAGCGGCGCGCACCGCCGACGGCGCGCAACCGCCATCCTGGCCTTAGCCTTGACAGGACGATATGCGCGCCAAGGGCGATGACGGCGAAAATGGCGAAGGAGACGGGCAGGCCGTAGAAGGTGCCGAAGCCGATCAGGTCCCAGGTCGGGGAGACCGGCATCGAGCCGACGATCGCGCTGGCAAGCCGGGGAAAGATGATGTCGTAGAGCGCCCGGTAGATGACCAGTGTCACCAGAGTGGTGATGAAGGCGCGCAGCCTGAGATAGCCGATCAGCACCCCGTTGAGC
>NZ_RZQY01000766.1:0-2620 GCF_003998575.1 Mesorhizobium sp. M7A.F.Ca.CA.001.10.2.1
TATCCGTTCTGGCCAAGCTTGGATTGCTGCGCATCTTCGTGCTCGAACGCGAAGACGAGATCATCGCCATCTCGATCAATTTCGAGCAGCATGGAACGATGATGGCTTTCGTCACCACCTATGATCCGGCCTTCGAACGGGCCTCGCCGGGGATGGTCTTGATGATGGATTACATCCAGTGGTCGTTTGACCGGGGCTTGACCACGATCGATTTTCTCTGCGGCGGCGAGGATTTCAAGCGCCGCTTTGCGACGCATTCGGTGATCTTGTCGTCGGTGGTGGGTGGACGAAACCTGCGCGGACGCCTAGCCGCCCTGGCAGACCGCGCCCGCCACGCGGCGCAATCCTGGCGCCCCGAGAAATCGGCGCAGCAAGCGGAGCTGGTTGCGGCGGAGTAGCATTGCCGACGCTTTTTAGATCGCCTGCACAGCGGCAAGCGCGAAACGATCGGGCAATCCCGATCAAGGCTTGCTGTCTTCAGCTCAGAATACGGTTCGCGAAACCGGGCGCTCGACGGCTGGAGACAAGCCATCCTCACGGCCGCCCGAAGCTTGCTCGCGTGCAGGCTCGATGGCACCCGCAGGCGCGGGAACAGGGGCCGGCAGAACCACCAATTGCGGCACCTGCTTGAAGGAAAAGCCGCCGCGGATGTCGCCCATCTTGCCGGCGATGATGCCCATCGCCGCCTTTTCGAGGCTGCGGTCATAGCGCGTTTCGGCTGTGGCCGGCGCGATGATAACGGCGCAAAGTGCTGCGCCGCACAGAAGCGTTTTCATTGTTGTTGTCTCCCTGCCTGATCACGATCTAGCAGGGCGCCATTGAAAAACGGCCAAGAGACACGGTAAGCAAAGCGCCAAATGGCAGCGTAAACAATGCCTTAAGATCGCTTGCCGGCAAACTAATTCAAGTCTTTGAGACTTTGATTCAGGCGCGCTGGGATTCAGGCGCGCTGGGCGTGGACTGTGTGCCCGAGTGCCACGAACACGGTGCGCACGATGCCGGCGGCATCGAGCCCGGCATCGGCATACATCTTTTCCGGCTTGGCGTGGTCGCTGAACGCGTCGGGCAGCACCAGCGGACGCACCTTCAGGCCGCTTTCCAGCAGGCCCTCATGGGCAAGGAACTGCAGCACGTGGCTGGCGAAGCCGCCGACGGCGCCCTCCTCCACCGTCACCAGCACCTCATGCGAGCGGGCCAGCCGCCGGATCAGATCCTGGTCGAGCGGCTTGGCGAAACGGGCGTCGGCGACCGTGGTGGACAGCCCGGCAGCACCTAGCTCCTCCGCGGCGATCAGGCAATCCTGCAGCCGCGTGCCGAAAGACAGCAATGCAACCTTGGTACCCTCCTTGACGATGCGGCCCTTGCCGATTTCGAGAACCGAGCCGCGCTCCGGCATGTCGACGCCGACGCCATTGCCGCGCGGATAGCGGAAGGCGATCGGACCCTCATCATAGCTCGCCGCGGTGCGCACCATGTGGCGCAGCTCCGCCTCGTCGGCGGCCGCCATGACGACGAAACCCGGCAGTGTCGCCAGGAAGGTGGTGTCGAAGGCGCCGCAATGGGTCGCGCCATCGGCGCCGACGAAACCGGCGCGGTCGATGGGAAACCGCACCGGCAATTTCTGAATAGCGACGTCGTGGACGACCTGGTCGTAGGCGCGCTGCAGGAAGGTGGAATAGATGGCCGCGAACGGCTTGCAGCCTTCGGTGGCAAGGCCGGCGGCGAAGGTCACCGCGTGCTGTTCGGCGATGCCGACATCGAAGGTGCGCGATGGGAACGCTTCACCGAACAGGTCGAGGCCGGTGCCGCTCGGCATGGCGGCCGTGACGGCGACGATGCGGTCGTCCTCGCGGCCCTCCTGGACCAGGCTTTCGGCGAACACCTTGGTGTAGGCCGGTGCGTTGGCTGGCGCCTTGGCCTGCGCGCCGGTGATGACGTCGAACTTGTTGACGCCGTGATATTTGTCGGCGGCGGCTTCGGCCGGCGCATAGCCCTTGCCCTTCTGGGTGACGACATGGATGAGCACCGGGCCTTCGCCATTGTCGCGGACATTTTTCAGGACCGGGATCAGGTGCTCCAGATTGTGGCCGTCTATGGGGCCGATGTGATAGAAGCCGAGTTCCTCGAACAGCGTGCCGCCGGTGACATAGCCGCGTGCATGCTCGACCGCCCTTGTGATCGCACGATCCGCGCGCTTGCCGAGATAGGACGTCAGTTTCTTGCCGAAATCGCGCAGGCCGATATAGGCCTTGCCGGAGGCCAGCCGCGCCAGATAGGCGCTCATCGCGCCGGTCGGCGGCGCGATCGACATGTCGTTGTCATTGAGAATGACGATCAGCCGTGCATCGAGCGCACCGGCATTGTTCATCGCCTCATAGGCCATGCCGGCAGACATGGCGCCATCGCCGATGACGGCAATGACGCTGTTGCGGCCGCCGGAGAGATCGCGGGCGGCGGCCATGCCGAGGCCGGCCGATATCGATGTCGAGGAGTGGGCGGCGCCGAAGGGATCGTACTCGCTCTCGGCGCGGCGGGTGAAGCCGGACAGACCGCCTTCCTGGCGCAGCGTGCGGATACGGTCGCGGCGGCCGGTCAGGATCTTGTGCGGATAGGCCTGGTG
>NZ_RZQY01000767.1:0-2619 GCF_003998575.1 Mesorhizobium sp. M7A.F.Ca.CA.001.10.2.1
GATCTACGGCATGCCGATCCTCGATGTCGACAAGGCCCGCACCTGCCTGTTCGTCAAGCGCTCGCTCGGCTCCGGCTATGCCGGCATCGACAACACGCTGTTCTACAAGGACGGCACCATGATGCTGCTCGGCGACGCCAAGAAGATGACCGAGGAAATCGTCAAGGCCATGGATCACTGATTTCGCCACGGCGCGACTGACCCAAACACAAAAGCCCGGCGCAAGGCCGGGCTTTTGCTTTTCAATGCTGAGCCGCTTCAGCGGCTGGTGAGAAAAACCGCTTCCTCATCGTCGCGCTGCCTGCCCCCAAGGGCCGCGGCAGCACTGGCGATGAAGGCGCCGATGGCCAGCGACAGCGCACCAAGGAGCGCAAAGGTAGCGCCAGCCTTCCTGGCGGTGTCGGCAGCCTCCTGCGCCTTGACCTTGGCGTCCTGAGCCCTGGCGATGATCGCATCCACCCGCGCCTTGGCATCTGCTTCCGAAAGACCGGTGCGAGCGGCGACGAGTTGCGACAGATAGGCCTTGTCGTCTGCCGAAACCTCGCCTGCCGCCGCACCGGCGATTAGGATGCGCGAGGCCTGCCCGGTCGCGGCGGTATCGCTGTCCGGATTGGCGGCAGCCAGCCTGCCCGGATCGGCCGGACGGAACAGTGAATCCACAAGGTAGGATGTCGCATTGTCGACCGATGCGCTGCCGGCATTGGCCGAAGCCCCCGCCGATGCACCCATGGCAGCGCCAGATGCGACGGTGGACACCGCTTGCACGCCTGAACCGATCGCTGCGGAAAGGGCGGAGCCAAGCACGCCGACGACGAGCAAAGTGGCCAGCGCCCAGGCAAGAAAGCCGTGTGCGGTGTCCCGGAAATAGACCTCATCGGTGTGGATGCCGACCCATTTGGTGCGCAGCCGCCCGGCAAGATAGCCTCCGACACCAGAGGACAGCCATTGCACGATGACAAGCCAGACGGCGGTGGACGCCGCGAAAGTGGTGACAGATGCGCCGGATCCCGACCATGGCGACACCATGGTCAATCCCAGCCCCGAACCGAGCAGCATGAGGATGAAGGTCAACGTCGAAGCCGCGAAGGCACCGGCGATGATCGGTCCCCAACTGACGGCGGTGGAGGAGGATTCTGTTGAAGTGGAAACGTCGACAGCCGATAGGGTGGACTGCATGGAAGCCCCCTACCGTACGAACAGCATGATCAGAATGATGATCGGGATCGGAATACCGAGCAACCAGAGCAAAATGCCGCGTCCCATGAAGGCCTCCTGTAAGAAATTGTGATCGATGTTGTCACAATGTCCCGCAGGGACTTCCGTTCCGGGGCGTTGTAAAATGATTCTGTTGCCGCCGGTGGAACAATTGGCGCGCCGCAGCGCGCCAATTCAGAATTTAACGTCCGGATCAGATATCCAGATTGGCGACCGACAGCGCGTTGTCCTGGATGAACTCGCGCCTGGGTTCGACCTCGTCGCCCATCAGCCTCGAAAATAGTGAATCCGCGTCGGTCGCGTCATTGACCTTGACCTGCAGCAGCGAGCGCACATTCGGGTCAAGCGTGGTTTCCCACAGCTGTTCGGCGTTCATCTCGCCGAGACCCTTGTAGCGCTGCATTGTCAGGCCCTTGCGGCCGGTCGCAAAGACCGCATTGAGCATCGCCAAGGGCCCCGAAATCGTTTCGGAGACATCCTTGCGGCGCAGCACCGGCGGCGACCCGTAGACCTCGCTGAGGCGCTGTGCGTAGCGGTCGAGCTGGCGTGCGTCGGCCGAATTGATCAGCGCCAGGTCGAGATGCGCGTATTCCTTGACGCTGCGCACCGTGCGCTCGAACACATAGCCGCCGACACCCTCGTTTGAGGTCGACATGCGGCCCGTCCAGCCGCGCTCGGTGTCCTCGGCAATGATGTCGAGGCGTTTTGCAATCCGCTCCGCCATGTCGTTGGCTCGGCCGAGATCGGTGAACACGTCCGGGTTGAGCCCGCCGGCGATCGCCGCCTGCTCGACCACGCCTCTGTTGTAGCGCGTGTGCAGGCCGTTGATCAGCTGGCGCACCGCCAGTGCGTCGTCGATGGCTCCGCGCAGGTCCTGTCCGATGCGAACCTCGCCCGAGCCGAGCGTAAGCGATGCTTCCTCCAGTCCCGAGCCGATCAGGAACTCCTCGAACGCGCTCTCGTCCTTGATGTATTGCGAGCTCTTGCCGCGCGTCACCTTGTAGAGCGGCGGCTGGGCGATGTAGAGATGGCCGCGCTCGATCAGCTCCGGCATCTGCCGGAAGAAGAAGGTCAGCAGCAAGGTTCTGATATGGGCGCCGTCGACGTCGGCGTCGGTCATCAGGATGATCTTGTGGTAGCGCAGCTTGTCGGCGTTGAACTCGTCCTTGCCGATCGAGGTGCCGAGCGCCGTGATCAGCGTGCCGATCATGTCGGAGCCGAGCATGCGGTCGAAGCGCGCCCGCTCGACATTGAGGATCTTGCCGCGCAACGGCAGGATCGCCTGGTTCTGGCGCGAACGCCCACCTTTGGCCGAGCCGCCGGCGGAGTCACCCTCGACGATGAAGATTTCGGACTTCGCCGGGTCGCGTTCCTGGCAGTCGGCCAGTTTGCCGGGCAGGGAAG
>NZ_RZQY01000768.1:0-2612 GCF_003998575.1 Mesorhizobium sp. M7A.F.Ca.CA.001.10.2.1
CCAAGCTTCCGCAGACCGACCCGGCCTGTTTCGCGGCGGTGCAAGGCGGCGACTTCAAGAGCTATTCGCCGGTCACCCCGGAATTCTATCAGGCGATCATCGACGCTCGTAAGGCGAAGATCGGCTCGTAAGCCAAAAGGCACGACGCCGCCGGGGCCAAAGTGCCGCCGGCGGCGTTGCCGCGTCACGGGCTGGGGAACCATCGATGAGTGCGACCGAAATTTACCGCGCGCCTGCGCTCTCCACGGAAGGAGCGTTAGCCGAGCGGCACTGGCGCGACCTCGCCGCTCGCCGGCGCCTCTACACGATCGGAGGCCTGGTTTTCCTGTTGCTTGCGCTCTCGGGCTCGCTCTGGTTCGCCAATGAGACCAACGCCGGAAAGTTCTTCGACCGCCTTCCCCACATCGCCGACTTTTTCGTCGAATTGAAGCCGCGCGACTGGTTCGACCCGGTGCGCGCGCTGTTCGACCTGCCGTCGCCCTATGACGATGGCAGCCTCAAATTCGACTATCCCGAAGGCCGGGTCTACCTGACCCAAGGCATCTACATTCCGGAGTATTTCTACCGGATGATCGAGACCCTGAACATTGCGCTGTTTTCGACCCTGGTCGGCTCCACCTTCGGTTTCCTGCTCTGCTTCCTGGCTGCAAGCAACGTGACGGCCAGCCGCTGGCTCCGCTTCACCACGCGCCGCTTCCTCGAAATTGTCCGCGCCTTTCCGGAAATCGTCATTGCCGGCTTTTTTCTGGCGATTTTCTCGCTTGGGCCCATTCCAGCGATCCTCGCGGTCAGCATCCACACCGTCGGCGCGCTCGGAAAAATGTTCTACGAAGTGGTCGAGAACGCCGACATGAAGCCTGACGAAGGCTTGCGGGCCGTTGGCGCCAACTGGGTCGAACGGGTGTGGTTCGGCATGGTGCCTCAGGTTCTGCCCAACTTCATGAGCTATTTCCTGCTCCGCTTCGAGATCAATGTGCGCGCTTCGACCATTCTCGGTGCCGTCGGCGCCGGCGGCATCGGCGAATCCCTGCGTCTTTCGATCAGCCGGGGCCATGAGGCCAAGACCATAGCCATCGTGTTTCTGCTGTTCTGCACGATTGTCGCCGTTGACCAGTTTTCGGCATGGCTGAGACAACGTCTCGTCGGCAGGCAGGCGTTCGCATACGGGCGCGGAGAGTAACGCAATGAACGCCGACGCCATCAACGACATCGCCGCTCGCTATCCCGATGCGTTTCAGCGGCCTTTATGGAAGCGCTATGCCGCCCCGTTCGGCATCCTTCTATGCATCCTCTACACCTTTTACTGCTCGTGGTTCTTCTCGATCGGCATCGTTCTCGGAAAGGCGAACTGGAACCTGGCCGGCGCTTATCTCGCCGACTGGGTGTCTTACGAAATCCGCCCGGACATCGAATTCAAGGACGGCTATCTGACCATCGACTACTCTCGTTTCTCCAAACTGGGATCCAATCCAAATCCCGACTGGGTTATCAAGCAGATTGCCGAGGTCGAGCGGCGGGTCGACGCCGCACCGGCACCGGCGACCGCGACCGACAAGTCGTCGCAGGGTTCGTTCATGGCGGCTGGCGCGCCAACGGCCGAGAATCCGGCCCCCTCGCCAGACAAACCAGTTCCGGCCGCGCCCAAAACGGTGCGCGAAAAGGCCGTGGTGGCGGCGACCGTCGTCCTTGGCAGCGGCCAGATCGCCATTGCGCCAAATCTTGTCACGGTGACGCGCGGCGCCGAAAGCGTCGTCTTCGACATTGCCAAGGACAGGTCTGTCACGCCGCGCACACCGCTGCCTGACTGGATAGAGCAACGCAAGCCAGGTTCGACAGCCTATGTCTCGTTCGGATTTTTGGGCCGCGCTGAAGTGCAAAATGACGAGGTGATCGCCTGGAGGCGGTTTTTTGGTTGGGCGAATTTTGTGTTTGACACGAATTCGCCATTCTGGGGAAAATCGTTTGGCGAGGTCGCTTCATTGATCGTCTCCGGAGAACGCATCGATCCGTCGAGGTCAAACGCAGCGCTTGCCTGGGACAACATCCTCTACAATGCCGAGTGGCAACACGGCGACGTGTGGCTGAAGCTTCTGCAAACCATCGTCATGGCTTTTGTCGGCACAGTGTTGGCCTCGGTCGTCGCCTTTCCGCTCGCCTTCCTGGCTGCGCGCAACATCACGCCGAACTGGTTGACCAACCAGGCGACAAAACGCTTCTTCGACTTCCTGCGGTCTGTCGACATGCTGATCTGGGCGCTGTTCTTCACCCGCGGCTTTGGTCCGGGGCCGCTGGCCGGCATGTCGGCGATCTTCTTCACCGATACCGGAACCCTGGGCAAGCTCTATTCCGAGGCGCTGGAAAACATCGACGACAAGCAGCGCGAAGGCATCCGCTCGGTGGGCGCCACACCAACAATGGTGCAACGCTACGGCGTGCTGCCTCAGGTTCTGCCAGTGTTCCTTAGCCAATCCCTCTATTTCTGGGAATCGAACACCCGCTCGGCGACAATCATCGGCGCCGTCGGTGCCGGCGGCATCGGTCTGAAATTATGGGAAGCCATGCGCACCGGCACCAACTGGGCCAATGTTTTCTACATGGTGCTGTTGATCCTG
>NZ_RZQY01000769.1:0-2597 GCF_003998575.1 Mesorhizobium sp. M7A.F.Ca.CA.001.10.2.1
GTCCTGCACCGAATAGTTGACCACCGTCATCAGCGGGATCACCGCCGAGAACGCCACCAGCAGGAGGACCGGCAGCACCATGAACCAGGCCTTGTTGTTCCAGGTCTTCTCCATCTAGGCCTCCATCTCGACACGCCAGGAATCGGCATAGATGTTGATGCCGGCCGGGTCGAACCGCACCTTCGGATCGGCAGGCAGGGTCTCGTCCTCACCGATCACGGCAGAGATATCGCGGCCTTCGAGCTTGGCGCGCACCACCTTGTGGCGACCGAGATCCTCGACCTTGCTGACCTGCACGGTCATGCCTTCGCGGCCGAGCCGGACATATTCGGGACGGATGCCGAGCTCGACGGCGCCGCTGGCTGCCTTGGGTGCGCCCGGCAGTTCGATGCGCTGCGAGCCGAGCGTCGCCGTCTTGCCGTCGATCGCCACCGGCATGACGTTCATGCCTGGCGAGCCTATGAAATAACCGACGAAGGTATGGCGCGGGCGTTCGAACAATTCGGCCGGTGTGCCGATCTGCACGATGCCGCCATCATACATGACCACGACCTGCTCGGCGAAGGTCAGCGCCTCGGTCTGGTCGTGGGTCACATAGACCATGGTGTAGCCAAAGCGGCGGTGCAACTGCTTCAGCTGCGAGCGCAGCACCCACTTCATGTGCGGATCGATGACGGTCAGCGGCTCGTCGAACAGGATGGCGTTGACGTCGGAGCGCACCAGCCCGCGGCCGAGCGAGATCTTCTGCTTCTGGTCGGCGGTCAGGCCCCTCGCCTTCTTCTTCGCCCACGACGCCAGATCGATCATCTCCAGCGTCTCGCGAACCTTGCGGTCGACATCGGCTTCCGGCACACCGCGGTTGCGCAGCGGGAAGGCCAGATTGTCGTAGACGGTCATGGTGTCGTAAATGACCGGGAACTGGAACACCTGCGCGATGTTGCGCTCCTGCGTCGACAAATTGGTCACGTCCTTGCCGTTGAACAGCAACTGGCCGTGCGAGGGGTGCAACAATCCCGAAATGATGTTGAGCAGCGTGGTCTTGCCGCAACCGGAGGGCCCGAGCAGCGCATAGGCGCCGCCGTCCTCGAAGACATGATGCACTTCCCGCAGCGCGAAATCGGCATCCTTCTGCGGGTTCGGCAGGTAGGAATGCCTGACATGGTTGACGTCGATGCGTGCCATCTCTTGCCCTCAAGCCGCCAGCTTCGGCGCAGTCACGGCGCTGCCGTGCTCGTCGAAAACCATGATGTGGCGCGGATCGATGAACACCTCGACCACCTCGTCCGGCTCGAAATGCCTGATACCATGGGTCAGCATGACCCAGCGCGCATCGGCGAAATCGAGATGGATGAAGCTCTCCGATCCGGTGATCTCGGTGATCGTCACCTTGGCGCGCACCGGTACGGCCGCCGCATTGGGCCGCTCGAGCGACAGGTGGTGCGGCTGAAAACCGATCGTGTACATGGCATCGGCAATGCCGGAGAGCTCGGCCGGCACCGGCAGGTTCACGCCGCCCTCGAGCAGGAAATCCCGGCCCTTCTTGGCAAGCACTATAGTATTGAGCGGTGGATCGGAAAATGTCCTGGCTGTCACCAGATCTACCGGCTTGCGGAACACCTCGATGGTCGGTCCGAACTGGGTGATCTTGCCTTGCGAAAGCGTCGCCGTGTTGCCGCCGAGCAGCAGCGCCTCGTGCGGCTCGGTCGTGGCGTAGACGAAGATGGTGCCGGCGGCGGCGAATATCCTGGGCAATTCGGCGCGCAGTTCCTCGCGCAATTTGTAGTCGAGATTGGCGAGCGGTTCGTCGAGCAGGACCAGGCTTGCGTTCTTGACGATGGCGCGCGCCAGCGCGGTGCGCTGCTGCTGGCCACCGGACAGGCTGAGCGGCGTGCGGTCGAGATAGGGCGTCAGCTTGAGAAGAGCCGCGGCTTCACGCACCTGGCTGTCGATCCTGGCCTGCTCGATGCCGGCCACCCGCAGCGGCGAAGCAATGTTCTCATAAACGGTCATCGCCGGATAGTTGATGAACTGTTGGTAGACCATGGCGATCTTGCGCTTCTGCACCGGCACACCGGTGACATTCTGGCCGTCGAACCAGATCGAACCGGAGGTCGGCACGTCCAGGCCGGCCATCAGCCGCATCAGGCTTGTCTTGCCGGAAAGCGTAGGTCCGAGCAGGACGTTGAGCGAGCCGTGCTGGAGCGTCAGCGACACGTCGCTTATATGCTCGACCGCGCCGACCGCCTTGGTGACGTTTCTCAGTTCCAGCATGACGCCTCCTCCCAGGCCTTCCGCATCAGCTCAAACCCCTCTTCATTCGGCAGCCGCGACATGGCGCCGGCTTATGCCGCGCATGAACTCATCGAGCGCCGCCACCTGCTCGCGGCTGAGATGCAGACCGCGCTTGGTCCGGCGCCACAATACATCTTCTGATGTGACGGCCCATTCGTTTTGAACGAGATAGCGCACCTCGGCCTCGTAGAGATCGGCGCCGAAGTTGCGGCCGAGATCGACGTTCGATTTGGCCAGCCCCAGCAGCATCCTCGCGCGGGTTCCATAGAGCCGGGTCAACCGGCGAGCCAGGCGCGCGTCGAGGA
>NZ_RZQY01000076.1:0-14895 GCF_003998575.1 Mesorhizobium sp. M7A.F.Ca.CA.001.10.2.1
TAGCGGCCCGACAGGACCGCGGCAAAGGCGGCGGCGCCACCCGGCTCGGAGATGATGCGGGCCCGGTTCCACAGCGCCTTCTGCGCGGCGATGATGTCGTCGTCACTGACCAGGATCGAGCGTTCGACAAAGGCTTCGGCAATCGGGAACATCATTTCGCCGACGCGCTTTGGCGCCAGCGAATCGGCGGCGATACCCTCGGCCGGCGCGTCGACGGGGTGTCCGGCCTCGAAGGCGCGATGAAGCGTCGGCGCTCCTTCCGGCTCGACGGCGATGATACGGATGCGGCCGGTAAACCAGGCAGCGATGCCGCCGATCAGGCCGCCGCCGCCGACAGCGACCAGCAGCGTGTCGATCTTAGGCAAATCGCTCTCGATTTCGAGCCCGAGCGTGCCCTGGCCGACGAGCGTTTCCTCCTGGTTGAAGGCATGGATCTGCAAGGCGCCGGTCTCCTCGGCGAACCGTTCGCTGGCCGCCAGCGCCTCGGCGTAGCGGGCGCCGCCGACGATCAGTTCGGCGCCGTAGGAGCGGATTCGCTCCAGTTTGGCTGGCGGGCTCACTTCGGGAACGAAGATGGTCGCCTTGTGGCCGAGCCGCATGGCGGCATAGGCGACGGCCGCGCCATGGTTGCCGCCCGATGCCGCTACGACACCGGCGTCGGGAACCGGCCGCTCCAGGAGATTGGTGAAGGCGCCGCGCGCCTTGAACGAGCCGGAATGCTGCAGGCATTCGAGCTTCAGGTCGACGGCCAGCGGCGGCTGATCGAAGTCGGCCATGTCGACGCGCAGCACCGGCGTGTGCCTGATATAGGAGCGGATGCGCGGTTCCATCGCGGCAATGCGCTCGCGTGTGACGGTGATGCCGTTCGTCATGATTGCTCCCTGGGACGGGTAGGTGTGTTTCCGGCGCTCCTATGCAAGCCAGTCGGGCATCGAATCCAGCCCAATCAGGTCGTCATAGGTCGGGCGTGGGCGCACGATGTGGAACCGGTCGCCGTCGACCAGCACCTCCGGCACCAGCAGGCGGGTGTTGTAGGTGCCGGCCTGCACCGCGCCATAGGCGCCGGCGGTGGAGACGGCAATCAGGTCGCCGGCCTTCAGCCTGGGCAGATCGCGGTCCAGGCCGATATAGTCGCCGGTCTCGCAGACCGGGCCGACCACGTCGACCATCATGCGCGGCGTGTCGGCCGGCGGCTGCACGACCGGACGGATGTCGTGGAAGGCGTCGTAGAGCGTCGGCCGGATGAGATCGTTCATGGCGGCATCAACGACGAGGAAGTTCTTGGCGTCGCCTTCCTTCACGAAAATCACTTCCGAGACGAGGATGCCGGCATTGCCCGATATCAGCCGGCCAGGCTCGAACATCACCTTCAGCCCGAGCTTGGTGACATGCTTCCTGACGATCTGGGCATAGGCGTCGGGCAGCGGCGGCGGGTTGTTGTCGATGCGGTAGGGAATGCCGAGCCCGCCGCCGACATCGATATGCTCGATGGCATGGCCGTCCGCCCGCAGCGCGCCGACCAGATCGACAAGCAGGGCGAAGGCATCGTCGAAGGGCTGCAGCTCGGTGATCTGGCTGCCGATATGGGTATCGATGCCGGTGATCCTGATGCCGGGAAGCTTTGCCGCGCGGGCATAAACCTGCCGCGCCCGCTGCCACGGGATGCCGAACTTGTTCTCGGCCTTGCCGGTGGAGATCTTCTTGTGGGTCTTGGCGTCGACGTCGGGATTGATGCGCAGCGAGATCGGCGCCACCTTGCCAAGGGCGGTGGCTCGCGCCGACAACAGCTCGAGTTCAGGCTCGGATTCGACGTTGAAGCAAAGGATGCCGGCGGCAAGGGCAAAGTCCATTTCGCGCGCGGTCTTGCCGACGCCCGAAAACAGGATCTTGCCGGCCGGAATGCCGGCGGCCAGCGCCCGGCGCAATTCACCTTCCGAAACCACGTCGGCGCCGGCGCCGAGCTTGGCCAGCGTCCGCAGCACGGCCTGGTTGGAATTGGCCTTCATGGCGTAGCAGACCAGCGCGTCGAGCCCGGCAAAGGACTGGGCAAACACCCGGTAGTGCCTGGTCAGGGTCGCCGTCGAATAGCAGTAGAATGGCGTGCCGATCTGTGCGGCGATGTCGGGGATCGCCACGTCCTCGGCATGGAGCACGCCGTCGCGGTAGTCGAAATGGTTCACGAGAGTGGTTCCGGAAGTTGGGGCGCGATGAGATCGGGTTGAAAGGCCCGGCTCTCGTCGGCTCTAGATCAGCGGGTCGAGGATGAATTTCTTGTCCTTGACCGGTTTTTCCGGCTCCGGCGGCACGGGCTGGTGGGCCTTTGAGGCATCCTTGCGCGCCTGCACGGCCGCCTCATAGGGCGTGTCGAGAGCGCCCCTCCTGCCGCAGGCCGAAACGGCCGCGATCGCAACCAGCAGCGTCAGCGTCACCAAAATCCTGCTTCCGGTCATCGATCCATCCGTCCGAAACGTTTGTCAGCCGCCGCTTTTAGCCGAGTTCTCGGCGCATTGCACCCCGGATATTGCTCGTCGCAATATCCGAGATATTGCCCGTCGCAATATCCGAGATATTACTGCTCGCAATATCCGGCATTACGCTTTCGCCAGCCGCTTTTTCCAGGCGCGGATCTGCTTCCTCACTTCCGACGGCGCCGTGCCGCCGAAACTGGTGCGGCTCTTGACCGAGTTCTGCACCGCCAGCACCGAAAATATGTCGGCCGTGATGCCGGAATTGATCGCCTGCAAATCCTCCAGTGAAAGCTTCTCCAGCCCCACCTTCCTGTCTTCGGCCAGCGCCACCGCCCGGCCGGTGACATGATGCGCCTCGCGGAACGGCAGGCCGAGCGTGCGCACCAGCCAGTCGGCAAGGTCGGTTGCTGTCGCGTGGCCGGAGCCGGCGGCCTTCTTCATCGCGGCCGCGTTGACCGTCATGTCCGAGACCATGCCGGTCATCGCCGCCAGCATCAGGTCGAGCGTCTCGGCGGCGTCGAACACCGATTCCTTGTCTTCCTGCATGTCCTTGCCATAGGTCAAAGGCATGCCCTTCATCACCGTCAGCAGGCCGACCAGATGACCGGTGACGCGGCCGGTCTTGCCGCGCACCAGTTCGGCGGCATCGGGGTTCTTCTTCTGCGGCATGATGGAGGAGCCGGTGGAAAACGAGTCCGACAGCCTGACGAAGCCGAACTGCGGCGTCGACCAGATGATGATCTCTTCGGCCAGCCGTGACAGATGCGTGGCGCAGATCGCCGCCACGCCGAGGAACTCGAGCGCGAAATCGCGATCCGAGACGCTGTCGAGCGAATTGCGCATCGGCTCGCGGAAGCCGAGCGCCTTGGCGGTCCGGTGGCGGTCGATCGGGAAGCTGGTGCCGGCAAGTGCGGCGGCACCGAGCGGGCTTTCATCCATCCGCTCGATCGCATCGCGCACGCGCGACAGGTCGCGCGAAAACATCTCGACATAGGCCATGCAGTGATGGCCGAAGGTCACCGGCTGGGCCGCCTGCATATGGGTAAAGCCCGGCATCACGGTCGCGGCATGCTCCTCGGCCCGCTCCAGCAGCGCCTCGATCAGCCCTTTCAACGCCTCGGCGACGCGAAAGCATTCATCCTTGACCCACAGCCGCAAATCGACCGCGACTTGATCATTGCGCGAGCGGGCGGTGTGCAGCCGGCCGGCCGCCGGGCCGATCAGATCGGCGAGGCGCGCCTCGATGTTCATGTGGATGTCTTCGAGCCGTGTCGAAAACTCGAAGCTGCCGGCCTCGATCTCTTTCAGGATCGTGTTCAGCCCGTCAGCGATTTTTTCTTGGTCGGCCGCCGAAATAATGCCCGTTTGCGCCAGCATCTCGCTATGGGCGATCGAGCCTTTGATGTCCTGCGCATAGAGTTTGCGGTCGAAGGAGATAGACGCGTTGATCGCTTCCATGATCGCGGCCGGACCCGAGGCAAAACGTCCGCCCCACATCTGGTTGCTGGTTTTCTTGTCGCTCATGGCTATAACCCGTGCTTCGGAGCAGTTTTGAGAAAATGGCAGACGGTAGTAGATTCTTCCCGGCCCCGCGCCTGATCCTCGCCGCCTTGGTGGCGGGCGCGCTGGCGGGCGCGGTCGCGGTATATGTCAGCGAGAGCCGGTCTGGCAACAATGCACCGGCACAAGCTGCCATGGGTGACAGCAGGGACGACGTGACCTGCGCGGCCAAGAGCGACCGCGCCAAGAAAGTCGTGGCGTCGGCCACCGGTGAGGTTGCGGCACTTTTGCCGGCCGATCCGCCTCAATCCCTGAAGAGCCTTGCCTTCAATGGTCCGGACGGCAAGCCGATGACGCTTGCCGATCATGCCGGCAAGACGGTGCTGCTCAATCTGTGGGCGACATGGTGCGCGCCGTGCCGTGCCGAAATGCCGGCGCTCGATGCGCTGCAGAAGGAAAAGGGCAGCGACTCCTTTGAAGTGGTCGCCGTCAACGTCGATGCCGGCGACGATGTGAAGCCGAAGAAGTTCCTCAGCGATACCGGCGTCGCGACGCTCGGCTATTACCGGGATTCGACGATGACGCTGTTCAACGACCTCAAGAAGCGCGGCTTGGCGCTAGGCCTTCCCGTCACCATGCTGATCGACGGCGAGGGCTGCCTGATCGCCCACATGAACGGCCCGGCCGAATGGTCGGGGCCGGACGCCAGGCGGCTGGTCGAGACGGCACTCAAGCCCGAGAGCCTGTAGTCTAGCGTGTGGCTAGCGCGGGTGCGGGCGCGAAGGCCAGAACGCTTCTGTCGCGCAGGCTGGCGGGTTTGCTGCCGACAGCGGGTGCGACGACGCCGGTCAGATCGCCGAATTCCTCGATGAGAGCCGGCTTGCCGATATAGTAGCCCTGGCCGATCTCGCAGGCTTCGGCGTCCAGGAACTTCAGTTCGCCGAGCGTCTCGACACCCTCCGCCAGAACCGGCAGGCCGAGCCCGCGTCCAAGTCCCAGGACGGCGCGCACGATCGCCGCGACCTGGCCGTTCTTGTCGACGGACTTGATGAATGAGCCATCGATCTTGATCTTGTCGAAGGGAAAGGCGCGAAGGTTGGAGAGCGAGGAATAGCCGGTTCCAAAATCGTCCATGGCGACGCGCACGCCCAGCGCCTTGACCTGCCGCAAGGTGGCCAATGCCCGCGGCATGTCCTTGACAAGCGCCGTCTCGGTGATCTCAAGCTCGAGCCTGCCGGGCGCCAGGCCGGAATTCAGCAAGGTTTCGTGGACCTTGCGGCTGAAATTCGTGTTGTGGAGCTGCACCGCCGAAACGTTGACGGCCACCGTCAGCGGATTTTCCCAGCGGGCGGCTTCCTCGCAGGCGGCCGTCAGCACCCATTCGCCAATCTGGCCAATGGCGCCGCTGTCTTCGGCGACCGGGATGAATATGCTCGGCGAGACGTCGCCGCGCGTCGGATGCCGCCACCGGACCAGCGCTTCGAAACCGACCATCTTCCCGCTGCTGATCTCCTTCTGCGGCTGATAGACGAGGTAGAACTCCTGGCGTGCGACCGCCTGGCGCAGTTCGTGCTCCATCACGCGCTTGTCGCGGGCCTCGGCCCCCATCGAAGCTTCGAAATAGCGGTAGGTGTCCTTGCCTTCGGTCTTGGCCCGGTAGAGCGCGGTATCGGCGTGGCTTATCAGGCTGGCCTGGTTTTCGGCATCCGATGGATAAAGCGCAATGCCGATGCTGGCCGACACCAGGCCGCCGCCGACCGAGAGCCGGTTTTCCTCGCGCATGGCGGTCAGCACGGCGTTGGCGATACGGCCCGCCTCCAACGGGTCGGTCAGGTTCGGCGCGATGATGGCGAACTCATCGCCGCCCAGCCGCGCCACCATCTGTCCTTGGCGAAGAATGCCGGTAACGCAGTGCGCAACCTTCTGCAGCATGGCGTCGCCCGCGCCGTGCCCATACAGGTCGTTGACCTCCTTGAACCGGTCGAGATCGAGCAGCAGAAGCGCAAGCTGGCCGCCTTTCCTGGTCCGGCCCATCGCAGCGATTTCCGTCTCCAGCCGGCCGGAAAAGCTGCGGCGATTGGCCAGTCCGGTCAATGGATCGAAATGGGCAAGCCGCAGGATCTCCTGTTCCGCCTTCTTGCGCTCGCGAATGTCGCGGACCGCGACCACGTTGTGAGGCTTGCCACAATAGTCGATGCTCCTGGCGATCAGCTCGACAGGAATGCTCGTGCCATCGCGGCCGCTCAATTCGGCCTCCTGCGGCTGTTCGCCGAAGCCCGACATGTCGGATCCGAAGAGATCGCCAAGCTGCATTCCGTTCAGCGTCGCTGTTGCGATGCCCGTCAATGTCGCCATGCTGTCATTGGCACTGATGATGCGGTGGCCGTCGCAGACGATCAGCCCCTCCACGGCGGCATTGGCCAGGCCGTGCATGCGGTCTACCTCGAGCTTCTGGCGACGGAAGCGCAAATCGATCCACAGCGCCGATGCCGACAGAACCAGGATCACCAGTGTGGCGGCGGCGGCCGCAAAAGCCTGCGAGGTCGGCTCGATCGTATATTCGGATATGACGATCGAGGGATCGGGGAAGATCGAGACGGCACCCATACCGATGAAATGCAGGGTGCAGATTGCCAGCGTCAGCAGCACCGCGCCGCCGGATGTCGCCTTCAAGGAGGGACGGCGCTGCACGACACGCAGCGCCAGCGCCGCGAGCGTCACGCCGGCCAGAAGGGAAACGGCGACAAGCAACAGGTTCCACTCGATGCGGCCCTGAACCTCGAACGCCGCCATACCGATGTAGTGCATGGCCGCGATACCGCCGCCCAGCACGGCGCCGCCGACGAGATGATAGTCGAACTCATTCCGCAAGGTGGCGATCCACATGCCGGCTGCCGTCAGAGTGACCGAAGCAGCGAGCGAAAGCACGGAAAGTGCGGGATCGTAAGCACTGGGTATGCCCGGTGTGAATGCGAGCATGGCGATGAAGTGCGTTGCCCAGATGCCGAAGCCGGTCGAAGTGGCCGCGATCATCAGCCAGGCAAGCCGGTTCCGATCGGTGGAGCGGCTTATGTGATGAAGCAGGTTGACGGCAGAGAAACAGGAAATTCCGCAGATCAGCGCGGCGAGTGCGACCAGTCTCAGATCGTGTTCGTTGACGATACAATTGTAGACCGTCAGCATTTTATTTCACCTGATCTTTGGAAATAAACAGGGCAGCAGGATTGAGTAGCGCGTTGCCGTTGAGGGATCGATAAAGTCGCCTGCAACCTTGGCGTGTCTCTTCGGGTTGCAGCGGCTGCAATCAAGGCTGCCACCCCGAAAGGCAGCTTGGCAGTTCCGACGGTGGTTCCTGGCGCTTGTCGTCGCGCTAAGCCGGCTAACCGTGTGGCTTTCCATGCGTCCAAGCGGAGGCGAGGTGGCGTGAGGTAAAGGGGTGAAGTTCGTCGATCTGCAACAAAACCGTTGTCTGATTGTCATGAGCGACACATATTGCCTTTGCGGGAGTGCCCCTTTCGCCAATGACAAACGGGAGATGAAACATGAAGTCCTTCGGCTTCGCGGCCGGTGTTGCCGCCACCTTTATGCTGCTTTCCTCAACCTCCGCTTTTGCTGTCACGCAGATCAGTTGGTGGCACGCCATGACTGGCGCCAATGCCGAAGTTGTCGACAAGATCTCCAAAGATTTCAATGCCAGCCAGAGCGACTATGAACTCGTTCCGGTGTTCAAAGGCACCTACCCCGAGACGCTGAATGCCGGCATCGCCGCCTACCGTGCCGGCCAGGCGCCCGACATCATGCAGGTGTTCGACGTCGGCACCGGCGTGATGATGGCAGCCGAAGGCGCAATCAAGCCGGCAGCCGATGTGTTGACCAGCGCTGGAATGACCTTCGACAAGAGCCAGTATCTGCCAGGCATAGTCGGCTATTATTCGAAGCCGGACGGCACCATGCTCTCTTTCCCCTATAACTCCTCCTCGCCGATCCTTTATTACAACAAGGATATCTTCAAGAAGGCTGGTCTCGACGTCGACAGCCCACCCAAGACCTGGAATGAGGTGTGGGAAGACGCCAAGAAGATCAAGGCGAGCGGCGCGGCCGCCTGCGGCTACACCTCGACCTGGCTGACCTGGATCCATCTGGAGAATTTCGCGGCCTGGAATGACGTGTCATGGGCCACCCAGCAGAACGGTCTGGCCGGCGGCGATGTCGAGCTCAAGATCAATGCGCCGATTTTCGTCAACCACTTCCAGGCGCTGGCGGACCTCGCCAAGGACGGCACCTTCAAATATGGCGGCCGCACCTCCGAAGCCAAGCAGATCTTCCTCGCCGGCGAATGCGGGATCATGACCGAATCCTCCGGCGGCCTTGGCGATATCGTCAAGTCCGGCATGAATTACGGCATCGGCCAATTGCCCTATGACAGCGACGCCAAGGGCGCACCGCAGAACACGACGCCGGGTGGCGCCAGCCTGTGGGTTTTCGCTGAAAAATCCGACGAGGAATACAAGGGCGTCGCGGCCTTCTTCGCCTACCTGTCGAAGACCGAGGTGCAAGAATACCTGCACCAGAAGTCGGGTTATCTGCCGGTAACGCTTGCCGCCTATGAAGCGACCAAGAAGTCCGGTTTCTATGACAAGAACGTCGGTCGCGAGACCCCGATCCTGCAGATGACGGGTAAGGCGCCGACCGACAATTCCAAGGGCGTACGTCTTCCGAACCTGCCGCAGGTGCGCGATATCCAGAACGAGGAGTTCGAAAAGATGCTCGCCGGCCAGCAAACCGCGCAGCAGGCGCTCGACAATGCGGTTACGCGTGGCAATGCGGCGATCAAGGAAGCGCTGGGGAATTAGAGCGAGCGCAGGTCCTTGCTCTACGGCGCATCCACCTGTCCTGCCAGGCATCTCCCCTCGGCGAGGGGAGTTTTGCCGTCCCTTGCGATTTCGCCAACGGTCGATGATGCCCAATCCGAAACGCTCGTCAAAGCCATCTTGGCGAAGAGGGATGCTACATCGTGCCGCCCGCCTCATCACCTCGGAGTGGCTCCATGACCCCTCGCGTCGTGTTTCCCAACAAGATCCTTCCCTACCTGCTGGTGGCGCCGCAACTGGCCATCACGCTCGTGTTTTTCTACTGGCCGGCCGGTCAGGCGTTCTACCAATCCATGCTCAGGCAGGATCCGTTCGGACTGAGGACCAAGTTCGTCTGGTTCGCCAATTTCAGGAAAGTGCTTGCCGATCCGGCCTACCTGAACTCGATCAAGGTCACGGTGGTGTTTTCCCTTGCGACCGCCATCGTCGCCATGTGCGTGGCGCTCCTGCTTGCGGTCATGGCAGAGAAGGTGGTGCGCGGCAAAGGTCTCTACCGCACGCTCTTGATCTGGCCCTACGCGGTGGCGCCGGCAATCGCCGGTATGCTGTGGCTGTTCCTCTTCAACCCGTCGATCGGGTCGCTGGCCTACATGCTGAGAAGTTTCGGCATCGCCTGGGATCCACTGCTCAACGGCACCCAGGCCATGATCCTGCTGGTGTCCGCCGCTGCCTGGAAGCAGATCAGCTACAATTTCCTGTTCTTCGTCGCCGGCCTGCAGGCGGTGCCGAAAGCCTTGATCGAGGCGGCGGCCATGGACGGCGCCGGCGAGACCAAGCGATTCTGGACCATCGTCTTCCCGCTGCTTGCGCCGACGACCTTCTTCCTGCTGGTCGTCAACACCGTCTATGCCCTGTTCGACACGTTCGGCATCGTCCATGCCGTCACCGGGGGCGGTCCGGGCAAGACGACTGAAACGCTGGTCTACAAGGTCTACAATGACGGCTTCGTCAATCTGATCCTCGGTGACTCGGCGGCGCAGTCGGTCATCCTGATGGTCATCGTCATCTCGCTCACGGCCATCCAGTTCCGCTATGTGGAACGCAAAGTCCATTACGGCTGAGGGCGAGCGATGATCGGCCAGTCACCGCTCCGCACCGTCATCGCCCACGCCGTGCTGATCCTCGGCATATTGATCGTTGCTTTCCCGATCTACTACACGTTCGTTGCCTCGACGCAGACGCTGCAAACGATCCTCAGGCCGCCATTGCCGCTCCTGCCCGGCGATCAGTTCTGGAACAATTACACCGAAGCGCTGTTCGGCGGTGTCGGCCGTATCGGCGGCGTCAGCGTCGGCAGGCTGCTGCTCAACACGACGATCATGGCGCTCGGCATCGCGGTGGGAAAGATCTTCATCTCGATCCTGTCGGCCTACGCGATCGTATTTTTCCGCTTTCCGCTGCGCATGACCTTCTTCTGGCTGATCTTCATCACCTTGATGCTTCCCGTCGAGGTGCGCATCCTGCCGACCTACAAGGTGATGGTCGATCTCGGCATGATCGACACCTATGCCGGCCTGATCATCCCGCTGATCGCCTCCGCCACCGCCACATTGCTGTTTCGACAGTTTTTCATGACCATTCCAGGTGAGCTGGTGGAGGCGGCGCGTGTTGACGGTGCGGGGCCGTGGCGCTTCTTCTTCGATATCCTGTTGCCGCTGTCGCGGACGAATATCGCGGCGCTGTTCGTCATCCTCTTCATTTATGGCTGGACGCAGTATCTGTGGCCGTTGCTCGTCACCAACAGCAGCAACATGAACACGATCGTCATCGCGCTCAGAAAGATGGTCTCCTTCGCCGATGCCGATACGCAATGGCACCTGGTCATGGTTACAGCGATGCTGGCCATCGTGCCGCCGATCCTGGTCGTGGTGCTGATGCAACGCTGGTTCGTTCGCGGCCTGGTCGATTCCGAAAAGTGAGAAGCTGATGGCGACCGTCGATCTGAAGGATGTGAAGAAGGTCTATCCCAGCGGTTTCGAGGCCGTGAAGGGCGTTTCAATCGCAGTTCCCGACAGGCAGCTTTGCGTGCTGGTCGGCCCATCGGGTTGCGGCAAGTCCACGCTGCTCAGGATGATCGCCGGGCTCGAAACCATCTCCTCGGGAACAGTTGCGATCGACGGCAAGATCGTAAACTCAATCGGTCCGACCGAGCGGGACATCGCCATGGTGTTCCAGAACTACGCGCTGTATCCGCATATGAAAGTCTACGACAACATGGCCTATGGGCTGCGCAACCGCGGCACGCCGAAAGATGAGATCGACAGCCGGGTCCGCGCGACGGCGAAAATACTCGAACTTTCGGCGCTGCTCGACCGCCGTCCGCGCGAGCTTTCCGGCGGCCAGCGCCAGCGTGTCGCCATGGGTCGTGCCATTGTGCGCAACCCGAGGGTTTTCCTGTTCGACGAGCCGCTCTCCAATCTCGATGCCAAATTGCGTGGCCAGATGCGCGTCGAGATAAAGAACCTGCAACGCTCGCTTGGCGTCACGTCGGTCTATGTCACGCATGACCAGCTCGAGGCGATGACGTTGGCCGACATCCTCGTCGTCATGAACGGCGGACTGGTCGAGCAAATGGGGGCGCCGCTCGACATCTATGAAAGGCCGGCCTCGACCTTCGTCGCTTCCTTCATTGGCGCGCCGCCGATGAATCTCCTGGCACTGACCGAAAGCGCCTCGGGCGCGGTGCTCGCAGACGGCACGGCGATCGCTTTCGCACCTCGGGAGGCAAGAGCTGCGACCCTCGGTTTTCGGCCCGAGGATGCCGACGTCACCTTCAATGCGGAGGCGCCGCCCGGCGCCCTCGTCCTGCCGGCGCTGGTCGAGGCAGTCGAACCGGTAGGCGCCGAAAGTTTCCTTCACTGTGCGGCAGGCGGCAACCGTATCGTCGTGCGTGTCGCGGGTCGCGCCACCGCCACGGTTGGCAACCAATTGCGCGTGGTTGCCAAGGCAGAAAAGCTGCACTGGTTCGATCAGGCAGGAAAGCGCGTCGGCTAATCCAAAAGATGCCCAGAGCGTTTCACCGTTTCACGGAAACGGCGAGCTGCTCTAACTCTTTGTTTTGACGCAATTCCAGACGGAAAACCGCTTCACAGTTTCCTAGAATTGCTCCAGCATACGGTGTTCAGGCGAAGACATGCGCCTTTCCCGATACGGTCAGCCGGACGATCTCGCCGACCGCCGGCGCGTCCATGCCCGGTTTGCGCAGGACCAGCGGCGTGTTGCCGATCGCGGCCGCATCGGGCGGATCGGCATTGTTCAAGAGCCGCACCGCGACCGTGCACATCGAGCCGGCGAATTCGGATTCCGTCACTTCGCCGAACAGCATGTCCGAGGTGCCGGACATGCCCTCGCGCGACGTTCTCTTCAGCGCGATCTGCTCCGGGCGAAGCATGATACGGGCGATATCGCGGCTGTCATTGGTGTCGACCGCGATGCGGCCGAGGGGCGAGTTGGCGAATCCATCCGATATCTTGGCCGGCAGGATGATGGCGTCGCCAAGGAATTCGGCGATCATCCTGTCCTTCGGCTTGAGATAGAGCTCGCGCGGCGTCCCGATCTGCGAGAACTTGCCGTCGCGCATCACCGCGACCTGGCTGGCGAAGGACAGCGCCTCGGCCTGGTCGTGCGTCACCAGGATGGTAGTGATGCCGGCAGCTTCCAGAAGCTCGGCCACCGCCTTGCGCATCGAGGCGCGCAGGCCGGTATCGAGTGCCGAGAACGGCTCGTCGAGCAGCATCAGCCGGGGCTTCATCGCCATGGCGCGAGCCAGCGCCACGCGCTGCTGCTGGCCGCCGGAGAGCTCGTGCGGGCGGCGCTTGAGGATCGCCTTGTCCAGCCCGACGATATAGGCGAGCTCGACGATGCGCTCGGTGCGCTTGTCCTCGCCGCGACCCATGCCGAAACCGATATTGTCGCCAATGGTCAGATGCGGAAACAGGGCACCATCCTGCGCCACCACGCCGATGCCTCGCCGATATGCCGGCACCGCAGCGCCGCCATTGGCCAATATCGTACCGTCGAGCGTGATGTGCCCCTGGTCCGGCGCCTCGAAGCCGGCAATCAGCCGCAGCAGGGTCGTCTTGCCGCAGCCGGAAGGACCGACAATCGCCGTGCGGCTGCCGCTGGCGACGTTCAGGTCGACGCCGGCAAGGGCGGCCACCGGGCCGTACTGCTTGTGCAAGCCACCGATTTCGAGAAAGCTCATCGTCCGGCCATCCGTTTCGACTGGACATAGAGCAGCCAGGTCAAGGGCAGCGACATCGCCACCATGATGAAGGCGTAAGGTGCCGCGGAGGCATAATCAATCTCGCCGCTGTAGGACCAGAACGCCATCGCCAGCGTGCGGGTGCCGTTCGGCGCCAGCATCTGGGTGGCGGTCAGTTCGTTCATGATGCCGAGCGCCACCAGCGCCATGCCGGCCGCGGCACCCGGCGCCGACAGGCGGATCGTCGTCGACCACAGCGCCTGCAGCGGCGGGCGGCCGAGGCTGGAAGCGGCGCGTTCGAGCTCGACCGGTGCCTGCGCGATCGACGCCCGCAGGCTGACCAGCGCGCGTGGCAGGAACATCAGCGCATAGGCCACCAGGATGGTGAACAGGGTCTGATAGAGCGGCAGCGCGATGCGCACCGTGATGGTGACCAGCGCCAGTGCAATGACAACCCCCGGCAACGAGCCGACAATGTAGTTGCAGCCCTCCAGCAGGCGCTGCAATGGCCCCGGGGCGCGGATCGAGATCCAGGCCATCGGCATGGCGGCGACGGTGGCGAGCAAGGCGCCGGCGAGCGCCAGGAACAGCGTCTGGCCAAGCGCCAGGCCGATCTCGTCCAGGCGCCAGACAGCGGCGCCGCCGGCGACAAGCCAGCCGCCGATGGTGACGAACGGCACGCCGAGCGCCAAAAGCGTGGTGACGACAAGCAAGAGCAGGCTCGGAATGGTGGCGCGCCCGAGGCTTGCGCGTTGCTGATGGCGCGCCGCACCCGAGCCGACGCGGGCATAGCGCTCCTCGCCGCGCACCAGCACTTCGAGGCCGAGCAGCACGAAGCAGCAGCTGACCAGCACGCCGGCCAGCATGTTGGCGGCCGGTCCATTGAAGGTCGACTGGAACTGGTCGACGATCGCCGTGGTGAAGGTGTCGAAGCGGATGAAGACATAGAGGCCGTACTCGGCCAGCAGATGCAGGCCGACCAGCAGCGAGCCGCCGCAGATGGCGAGCCGCAATTGCGGCAGCACGACCCGCCAGAACACGCGTCGGGGTCCAAGGCCGAGTGCGGCGGCGGCGTCCTCGAGGGCGGGATCGAGACGGCGCAATGCCGCCGACACCGGCAGATACAGGAACGGGAAATAGGCGATAACGGAAACCAGCACGCCGGCCCACAGGCCGTGCAGTCCCGGCACCATGGTGATCCAGGCGTAGCTGTGGACGAAGGCGGGGATGGCGAGCGGCGCCACGCACAGCCAGGACCAGATCCGGTCGCCCGGCAGGTCGCTGCGCTCGGTCAGCCAGGCCAGCGCAACCGACAGCACGATGGTGATCGGCACCGAGAGCGCGACCAGCAGGACAGTGTTGACCAGAAGCTCGCCGACACGCGGCCGGAAGACCAGCGCCGCGACGGTTTCCCAGCCGGTCTGCACCGCGATCCAGATGATGAAGGCGAGCGGCACCAGCGCCAGCAGCGCAACGAAGATGGCGGCGAGGACCAGCCAAAGCGGTGCGCGTCGCCGGGCCCTTCGGCCTGTGCCCGAAGGCAGGCCCGAACGCGCGAGATCGACCGCGGACTGCATCAGGTCAGACGCCGTGCCGTTGCCGTCCAGCGGCAGCAATTGAAGGACCGCGATCGCGGTCGGGAACACAGCGTGTCGTCATCGACGAATGCCATCTCGAAAAACAAAATCACTCCCGCGGAAGGCGAATTCCCGCGGGAGCGTGGTCGGGTGTCCTTTTAGGACGAATGGCAACTAAAGCAAGCCGGCTGCCGTCATCAGGTCGGTGACCTTCTTGGAGTTCAGCGTCGTGGCATCGACCTTCGGCGCCTGCAGATCGGCGAGCGGCACAAGCT
>NZ_RZQY01000770.1:0-2594 GCF_003998575.1 Mesorhizobium sp. M7A.F.Ca.CA.001.10.2.1
CTACCGCCCCCATCGCCAGATAGCGTTCGACTTCATGCGTCTGGGTGCGCGCGGTGATGAACACCACGGGTATCGAAGCCGTCGGCCCAGACTGGGCCAAGCGCCTCAGCGTCTCCGGTCCATCCATATCCGGCATCATTACGTCGAGCAGAATGAGATCGGGCCGCCATTCGGCGGCATCGACCAGCGCCTGCATGCCGGACGGGCAGGACCGCACCTCGAATTCCGGCTCGAGCTCCAGCGACATCTGGGCGATTTCGCGGATATCGTCCTCGTCATCCACATAGAGAATCCTTGCGGGCATGAGCGTCACTCCTCGGCGTGCGCGGCAGGTTGAGTGCGGGGCGAAACCAACATGCTCCTGACCAGCTTTGCCACATCGATTTCCGACGCCCTGGTCTTGGTCATGATGGCCTGAACCCGATCACCGAGTTTCTGGTCGAGCTCCGCCGCCGAAAACACGATGACCCCGGTCTCGAGCGGCAGATCGACCAGCAGGTCCAACCCCGAGCCATCGGGGAGTGCAATATCCAGGATAACCAGGTCGAAGAGATGCTGCGCGATCGCCTCCCGGGCGTCCTTGAGCGTCTTCGCCGAAGTAATCGAGACACCCGAACCCAACCCCTCCGACATCACCGCAAGCACGCCCTCATCGTCCTCGACATGGAGAATCTTCGGCCTCTGCTCGGTCCTGCCAGCAAGGATCTTGGCAAGGGCGGCGTGAAGCCGCTTTGAATCCACCGGCTTCTCCAGCCAGTCGACGATACCGACGGCGCTGCCGTTGAGCGAGCGCCTGGCCTCATCGGCAACGGCGGAGATGACGATGACCGAAATGTCGGAATTCACCGGCGATGCCCTAATGTCGTGGAAGAGCTTGATGCCGGATTCCCCCGCGAGCTTGATGTCGAGGGTCAAGGCCACGTATTCGCGGGACCGCAGAAGCGCCTTTGCGGTGGCGATATCGGGTGCGACGTCGCTGGAAAAGCCTTCCGCATCCAAGAGTGCCGCAATTACTGCGGCGACGTCGGTCTCGTCTTCACAGATCAGAACCCGTAGGCGGCCATCGGGCTTTCGTTTCAGGTGCGGTGGCGGATACGGCCTTGGTTGGTGCCTGCGTACTTCTGCAAGGTCCACGTGGAACGAGGTTCCCTTGCCTTCCTCGGTTTCGAAGGAAACGGCTCCGCCCAGTTTTTCGGTAATGGCCTTGACGATGCTCAAGCCTAGGCCGGTGCCGCCTATCTTACGGGTGCTGGAGGCGTCGGCCTGCTCGAACTTTCCGAATATACGGCTGCGGAAAGCCTCCGGGATGCCAGCGCCCTGGTCCATCACGGAAATCCGCAGCATGTCGTGGTCATGACGCTGGAATTTCACTGTGACAGTACCGTCGGCATGCGAGAACTTGATCGCATTCGACAGGAGGTTCGCCATCACCTGATGCAGGCGATCCGGATCGATGTTGGCCTCGGCGCGCGGCGCATCGTCGATCAGAACGATCCTGATCCGGCTGTCAGCCATGTAGTTGGAGCTGGCGGCAATGGCCTGCTCCAGGACCTGACGGACAGGCATCTGCTTGATCTTGAAGGTGATCACGCCCGATTCGATCTTCTCCATATCCAGAATGTCGTTGATGAGAAGAACCAGCCTTTCGCTATTGGTGTGCGCGATGTTGACGAGATTGGCGGCCTTGGGCGGCAGTTCGCCGGCCACACCGGCCGCAATCAGGCCAAGCGAGCCGCGGATGGAGGTCAGCGGGGTCCGCAATTCGTGGCTGACCGTGGAAATGAAATCATTCTTGAGCTGCGCGGTGCGCTTCTGCTCGGTGATGTCGCGATTGTAGGTGATGACGCCGACGATCTTGCCGGCCTCGTCGCGGAAAGGGGCCTTGAGCGTGTAGAGCCAACCTTGCCGGCCATCCGGGAAAAGCGCGGGCTGGTCGATCCGCAACGTCTGCCCGGCCTCCAGCGCGCCCATCTCATCCTGCCGGAAGCGCTCGGCCACCTCCCTGGGGTAGAAATCGAAATCCGTCTTGCCGATCAGATCGTCGACCGAAGCGGCGCGAACCATTTCGGCGGTGGCGGGGTTGGCGGCGATGAAGCGGCCGTCGACATCTTTTATGTTCAGGCAATCCGGCAGTTCGCGAACCATGGCCCGGTAGGTCATGTTGGACATCAAGAGCTCCCGCCTGCGCTGCTGCCGGTCGAGCAGGACGCCGATGATGATTGTGCTGAGAAAGCGGAACACGAGGGACGGGAACGTGCTCTGCTGCACAAGGCCCGTGACGGCTTGCGCCGGGATGACCAGGAGCGTGATCAGCCCGGCGAGAGCGACCGTTACGCCCAGACCGAATATGTCGTACATGGTGCGCGATCGGGCCGCGACGATGTGGTGCCACGCAATGCCGACGATTGCGGTGATGAGGATACCCATGACACCAGCACCCGCACCCTGTCCGCCGAGATGGATGCGATAAACAATGGAGCCGAACGTGGCGATGAGCATTGCCGGCCATCCGCCAAAGAACGCGGCAGCAGCAATGAAGGCGGCGCGCAGATCGACGACGAAGCCGGAGACGGACAGGGCCGTCGCCATGGAAA
>NZ_RZQY01000771.1:0-2587 GCF_003998575.1 Mesorhizobium sp. M7A.F.Ca.CA.001.10.2.1
GTCTGGAGATGGCCCGCGAAAAATACGGCAAATTGTCCCGCCAGGATTTGATGGCGCCGGCAATCGGCTATGCCAGGGACGGCTTCATCCTCAACCAGGGCGACGCCGCCTCGTTTGCCGGCAGCGCCGACAGGCTGGCGAAGGACCCCGCGGCCGCCGCCATATTCCTGAAACCCGACGGCAAGCCCTATGGCATCGGCGAGCGGCTGGTCCAGCCCGACCTCGCGGCGTCGCTCGCCGCCATTTCCGAAGAGGGTGCGGATGCCTTTTACAAAGGCGCCATCGCCGATGCCATCGTCAAGGCGAGCGGCGCCAAGGGCGGCATTCTCGCCAAGCCCGACTTCGAGCAATATGCGGTGCGCGAACTCAAGCCCGTGACCTGCACCTATCGCGGCTACGAGATCACCTCCTCGCCGCCGCCCAGCTCCGGCGGCGTCATCATCTGCGAAATCCTCAACGTTCTGGAGGGCTATCCCTTATCCTATCTCGGTGCCGGATCGGCCGAGTCCATCCATGTCATGGTCGAAGCGATGCGCTATGCCTATGTTGACCGCAATTCCGCGCTCGGCGATCCCGATTTCGTCGACAATCCGGTCTCGAAATTGCTTGATAAGGCCTATGCCAAGGATATCCGCGACAAGATCGACCCGTTCCGGGCCGGCGTGTCGCAGGATCTGATGCCGAAGGGCTTTGGCGAGAGCAAGGAGACGACGCATTATTCGATCATCGACGATGAAGGCAATGCGGTCGCGGTCACCTACACGCTGAATGGCTCCTTCGGAGCCGGCGTCGTCGCCGACGGCACCGGCATCCTGCTCAACAACGAAATGGACGATTTCACCCAGAAACCCGGCGTGCCCAATCTCTACGGCCTTGTCCAGGGCGAGGCCAACGCCATCCAGCCGAAGAAGACGCCGCTGTCGTCGATGAGCCCGACCGTGGTCGCCAAGGACGGCAAACCGTTCATGGTCATCGGCAGCCCGGGTGGCTCGCGCATCATCACGATCACGCTGGAAGCGATCGTCAATGTCATCGACCACGGCATGAACATCCAGGAGGCGATCGACGCGCCTCGCATCCACCATCAATGGCTGCCCGACAAGGTTTATGTCGAGCCGTTCGGCCTGTCGCCGGACACAGAAAAGCTGCTGGCCGGCATGGGATATCACCTCGATCTCGCTGACCAGACCTGGGGGCAGGCGGCCGGCATCCTGGTCGGCGGCAAGAGCCTGGCGGAAATCGAGAAGGGCGGCGGCGCGCGCTACAACGGCGCCATCGACAGCCGCGCGGCCTCTGGCGAGGCGCTCGGATACTGACAGCTCGGAGGAAAAACCTGGTGCAGCGTGGCGATTCGGGTTGATCGCCCGCTGCTCAAGTGGATCGGCTCACACCGATTTGGCCGTCACAAGACCAGCGTGAGAGTGGACGCAACCAGCATCAAGGCGGCAATGCCGACGAACAGCGCATAGATACGCGGCCGGTCGAGCAGCAGCGCGTTTCCGGATATCCAGGCGGACGTGGCGCCGCCAAGCGCGAAGAGGAAGCCGTTGCGGTGCCCGAAGACCATCGATGCGGCCATCAGCCCGCCAATGATCAGCGCACCGAACACGATGATCACGGCAACGGCATATCTCTCGAAATCATTGCCGCTACCCATGCTCGGGCCGATTGCGTTCAACGTCGGCAGGTCGTCCGGATCGAAAGGGTTCGTCGACCCGTATTCGTCTTGACCGGCAGGCTCTCGCATCATTCATTCTCCGTATAGCGGCAACAAACCATCAAGCCTTGCCGAGCGCAACCCGATCGCACTCCCTTCAATGCGTTTGGTACGGTCTTCTACACCTTCTGGCGACGACCGCCGCCGGTTTTTTGATTCGTTGCCTTTTTCAGGCAATCCAATCCAGAGCGCGCCGCCCGGAGGCGGTCGTGGGACCATCCATCCTGGAATGCATTCGTGGAGGAAAAATGATGCGGGACGTGGATTGCGCTTCGCGGGCAGCGATTTTCGGCGAGCGGGACGTCGCACGCCCACCGTGACGGTGCGAATCGTCTTGCCGCCATCCGGACGGAGGACAGGGCCGCGTCGAATCGCGGCTCTGGACGCGCGTCATCACAGGTTCATGCGGCGCGCTTCAGATCCCGCATGCCAGATCACTGCCAGCCGAGGCAGCCGAGCGGCATGCATCAGAACTTCATGCTGAGGCTGCCCTTGATGACGCGGCCTTCGCCATAGATGCAGCTGAGGTCGGCATTGCTGCCGGCCTCATAGCAGGTCGAATAGTAGGTCTTGTCGAACAGGTTGGAGACATTGAGCGCTGCCTGCCAGCCATTCTTCTTGTAGCGCAGTGCCGCGTCGACCAGCGTGTGGCCGGGCACGTTAACCGTGTTCGTACTGTCACCGAAGCTGGCGCCGATATAGCGCACGCCGGCGCCGACACTCAGGCCCTCGAGCACGCCGCTGCCAACCTCATAGTTGGCCCACAGCGATGCCTGGTGTTCCGGCACCCTGGCCGGGCGGTTACCGACGACGGCGGCCTACACCTATCTCGACGCGGAGATAACCAGCGATGCCGCCGCCGTCATGCTG
>NZ_RZQY01000772.1:0-2577 GCF_003998575.1 Mesorhizobium sp. M7A.F.Ca.CA.001.10.2.1
CCGATCGCCACCGCCATCACAAGCGCGACGATGGCGAGTTCCAGCGTCGCCGGCAGCCGGTTGAAGACGAGACCCAGCACATCCTGCCGCAGCGAAATCGAAGTGCCGAAATCGCCCCGGGCCACGCCCGACAGCCAGATGAAGAATTGCTGGACGATGGTCTTGTCGAGGCCGTAGAGCGCGCGCAGCCGGGCAATGTCGGCATCCGTCGCGCCGGGCGGCAGCATCATGGCGATCGGATCGCCGGGTGCGACGCGGATCACGACAAAGACGACGACGGCCACGCCGAACAGCGTGATCAGCATCGTCAGAAGGCGGATCAGGAATCGTTGCAGGAGCATGTAAATCTTTGCAGGAGCTCGTTGGCTCGTATGCCGGATAGAAATGCGCGCCGTCGCTATGGACGGCGCGCGGCAATTCCAGGCCGATGTCAGGCCGGGGTCATCAGGGCCGGCAGCAGCGCGCCGGACACATGCTGCACCACATTGACGCCCTTGGCATGCACGATCGGCTGCGCATACTGGATCAGCGGCAGCACATAGGCCTGCTCGGCGATGTATTTGTCGACAGCCTTCCAGCCGGCGATGCGCTTGGCCTCGTCCTTTTCGCCCCACAGCGGGTTGATCATGTCGATCAAATCCTGGCTGTCCCACACCGAATGCGGGCTCGGGCCGTACATGGCAAAGCCGGTCGAGGTGGTCGGATCGCCGATGGCATTGCCCCAATTGTAGAAGGCGGACGGCGCCAGCTTGTCGGCGGCGCGCAGTTCGTAGTGCTTGGCGATCTCGTAGACTTCGATCGTCGCCTCGATGCCGACCTTGCGCCACATGCCGACGATCGCCTGGATCATCTCATAGTCCTTGGGCTTGAAGCCCTTGGTCGTCTGGATGGTGAACTTGACCGGCTTTTCCGGCGAATAGCCGGAAGCGGCGAGCAATTCCTTGGCCTTTTCCGGATTGTGCTCGACCTTGATCGACGCGTCGTAGGATGCGTATTCCGGCGTTTCCAGCGTATCGATCGGCTGGCCGTAGCCGCGCAGCAGGCGATCGACCAGAAGTTTCTTGTCGACGGCCATCACGGCGGCCTGGCGGACGTTCTTGTCCAGCATCGCCTCGATGTCGTTGAAGAAGATCATGCCGATGTCGGAAACGTTCTTGCACGAGCCGGCCAGCCCGTCCTTGGCGATCAGCCGGTCATACTCCTCATAGGGAATTTCGAGCGTCACTTGCGAGGAGCCGGATTCGATCTCGGCGACGCGGCTTGCCGCGTCGGCGACGAACTTGATCGTCACATTCTCGAAGGCCGGCTTGCCGCCCCAATAGTTCGGATTGGCCTTGAGCCGCAGGAAGGCGTTGCGCTCGAACTTTTCCACCATGTAGGGGCCGGTGCCGATCGGCGCCTTCTCGAAACCTTCGGCGCCGACCTTCTCGTAGTAGGCCTTCGGCATGATGTAGCCGGTCAGGAACGACATCCATTTGAAATAGACCGGGTCGAACTGCACGACGTCGCCCGTGATTTTGTTGCCGTCGATCTTGAAGTTGTTGACGTTCTTCCAGACGAACTGGATCGGGTTGCCCGTCTTCTCGTCGCCTGCCCGCTGCAGCGACCAGACGACGTCCTCGGCCGTGAACGGCGAGCCGTCATGCCAGGTCACGCCTTCGCGCACCGTCATCATGATCTTGGTGCGGTCGTCGTTCCAGCCCCATTCGGTGAGCAGGCCAGGCGCGAAGGACAAATCGGGCTTCTGCGGGATGAATTGGTCGAACACCGACTGGTAAAGCCCCTGGATGGTCGGGTTGACGGCCGACGGGCCGGTGGTCGGATCCCAGGATGGCAAGTTGACGTTGTAGGCGATGGTCAGTTCGCCGGCCGCTGCCTTGGCGATCTGCGGCAGGCCGACGGCGGCCGCCCCGAGTGCCGCGGCGCTGTATCCCAGCAATTCACGTCTGTTGATTGTCATGGTCGTTCCCCTTGTTGGTTTTGTTTCTGCGCGGCGTCTTCAGGTCATTGGTTCAGGCTTCTCGGGCAGCAGCGCCTTGCCCCTCGTAGCCTCAAGGAAATCCTCGGCTCCTACCTCCCGCCAAGCTGTTGCGCGAGCATGAAGCCCGACGCCGCACCGGTGCCGGCGCCCGGCCATGTCGCGGCCCCGGTGAGGTGCAGATTGGCCACCGGCGTGTTCCATCCGGCATAGCCGCGCGCCGGGCGGAACAGGAAATTCTGCGCCAGATGATGGCTGCCGCAGACCTGGTCGCCACCGACGAGATTCGGGTTCTCGCGCTCGAGATCGATGGGCGAAAACACGGCCCGGCCGAGGATCTGGTTTCGCAGGCCGGGCGCATAGGTCTCGATGATGTCGAGGACACGCTCGGCGTAGGCTTCCTTCACCTTGTCCCAATGGTCCGGTGCGATCTTGCCGGCGGCATCGCCCAGGATTTCGGCGGGCAGCATGCGCACCTGCACCCACAGCACATGCTTTCCCTGAGGCGCCCGCGATGGGTCGATCGCCGTCGGCTGGCCGACGACCAGCACCGGTTCGTCCGGCAGCATGCCCGCCATCGCATGTTGATAGGTGCGCGA
>NZ_RZQY01000773.1:0-2572 GCF_003998575.1 Mesorhizobium sp. M7A.F.Ca.CA.001.10.2.1
GTTCTGGATGTTGCGCAGGCCGGCGAAGACGAAGGCGCCGCCGAGCAACAGGCGAGCGAGAAACAACAAGGTTGAAGGCAAATCGGCAGGCATCAAACGCTCCCTTGGAAAGTGGAGCGCCGTCTTTCGACGGCGCTCCCAACATAAATGGACAATCAGGCGGCCTTGGCCGCCGGCATCGGGTGAATGGCCTGGAACGGAATGCACAGCCGGTTCCAGGTGTTGATCATGCCGAGCGCAACGGACAGCTTGACCAATTCCTCTTCCGAGAAATGCTCGAGCGTCTTTGCATAGAGCTCGTCCGGCACGCCATTGTTGGCGATCAGGGTGACGGCCTCGGTCCAGGCCAAGGCGGCGCGTTCGCGCTCGGAAAACAGCGGCGATTCCTTCCAGGCTGAAACCAGGTAGAGCCGCTGCTCGGTCTCGCCGTCGCGCCTCGCCTCGCGGCTATGCATCTCGACGCAGTACGAGCAGCCATTGATCTGCGACGCTCTGAGTTTGATCAGGTGCAGCAGGCTCACCTCGAGCCCGCATTCGTCCACCGCCTTGTTGAGCGCCGACACGGCCTTCATGATCTCCGGCGCCTTGGCGAAAAATTGCAGCCTCTGTTTCATCTTCTTGTCCTTTCAAATCTGCCTGGGTTTGGGTCGGCGGGGTTAACTGGATTTCTGCGGCCGCTGGTGGCGCTCGACGAAGGCGCAGCTCGCGGCAAGTGACCTGGGATCGCCTTCTGCCGCATAGGTGGCCACGATATCGGACAGCTTGGTCTCGGCGAGCGCGGCGCGATAGGCGCGCTCGGCCTTCAGCATCGCCGCGTTGATGCCGCAGGGTTTGACATAGGCTGAAGCATCGAGCTTCACCGGACCGCGCTGGCGTATCTCGCCGCAACGGAAGGCCGGCTCGCGGCCCTCGACGGCCAGCACGATGTCGAGCAGCGTGATGCGCTCGGCCGGCCGCGCCAGCCGATAGCCACCGGCAGGCCCGGGCACCGATTCCAGGATGCGCGCGGCGCTCAGCATGTTGAGATGCTTCAGCAGATAGCTAGGCGACAGGCCAAAGGCCTCGGCGAGAGCAGCGCCAGGCATGGTGCTGTTCCCCTCCACACTCGCCAGCGTGGCAGCGCAATGGATGGCTGCCTCAACGCCCTCGCCCAGTTTCATTGGATCGGCTCCTTTATCATGGATATATATTATCGTGGATAATTCTTATCTGCAATAGGAAAATGCAGAGTCGTCCGCTTTCGAAAAAGGAATACGTTGGTGATTGGCGAAATCGGCGATGACAGCGTCTTTCTCCCCGTCACTATACGGGGGGGAAGAGAAGCTGCTGCGCCCTCGGCGCTCTTCTCGTGACGTGTCCCTATTCCGCTGCCACCTTGGCCATCGGGTTGTTCGGGTGCGTCGTCCAGTTGGCATAGACGGGCGATACCGGCCTGCCGGTGCGCTGGTCCATCACGCCGGCTGCCAGCGGCTCCATGGTGATGCAGTTCTCGACCGGGCAGACATTGACGCAGAGATTACAGCCGACGCATTCGGCCTCGATCACCTCGAAGTGCCTGACGCCGTCGACCATGCTGGTGATCGCCTGGTGCGAAGTGTCCTCGCAGGCGATGTGGCAGCGGCCGCATTTGATGCAGGCATCCTGGTCGATACGCGCCTTGGCGACGTAGTTCAGGTTGAGATACTGCCAATCGGTCACATTGGGCGTGGCGCGGCCGACGATGTCGTTGAGCGAGGCGTGCCCCTTCTCGTCCATCCAGTTTTCGAGGCCCGCGATCATTTCCTGCACGATTTTGAAGCCATAGGTCATCGCCGCCGTGCACACCTGCACATTGCCGGCGCCGAGCGCCATGAATTCGGCCGCGTCACGCCAGGTGGTGATGCCGCCGATGCCGGAGATCGGCAGGCCGCGGGTTTCTGGATCGCGCGCGATCTCGGCCACCATGTTCATGGCGATCGGCTTCACCGCCGGGCCGCAATAGCCGCCATGCGAGCCCTTGCCGTCGATTGTCGGCTGCGGCGCGAAGCTGTCGAGGTCGACACCGGTGATTGAATTGATGGTGTTGATCAGCGACACCGCATCGGTGCCGCCGGCATGTGCCGCCCGTGCGGGCTTGCGCACATCGGTGATGTTGGGCGTCAGCTTGGTGATGACGGGCATGCGGGTGTTCTGCTTGCACCAGCGCACCACCATTTCGATATATTCCGGCACTTGGCCGACAGCCGCGCCCATGCCGCGCTCCGACATGCCGTGCGGGCAGCCGAAATTCAGCTCGATGCCGTCGGCTTCGGTCTCCTCGACCACCGGCAGGATCGCCTTCCAGGCCTCCTCGACGCAAGGCACCATCAGCGAGACGACGATGGCGCGGTCGGGCCAGTCCTTCTTGACCTGCTTGATCTCGCGCAAATTGACCTGCAGGTCGCGGTCGGTGATCAACTCGATGTTGTTGAGGCCGAGCAGGCGGCGGTCGGCGCCCCAGATCGCGCCATAGCGCGGGCCGTTGACGTTGACCACCGGCGGGCCTTCCTCGCCGAGCGTCTTTCGCACCACGCCGCCCCAGTCGGCCTTGAAG
>NZ_RZQY01000774.1:0-2572 GCF_003998575.1 Mesorhizobium sp. M7A.F.Ca.CA.001.10.2.1
GGTCAGGCCGGTATCAAGGCCCTGAACCACGAGCTGGTAGGCGCTGGCCGACGACCGCGAGCCCAGCCTCAAATTCTGCACCGGCTGCATGTAGGTCTCGATGCCCGCCACGCCGGCCAGTTGCTTGCGCAGGTCCGAAAGCACCTTCTCGATATCGGGGCGCTGGTCCTTGCCCTTAAGCTGGACGAAAAGCTGCCCCTGGTTGAGCGCATTGTTGCCGCTGCCCGCCGACCACGCCACATGGTCGACATAGGGCGAATGCGAGAAGACGCTGGCGACCTGTCCTTGCAGCCTGGACATGGCGTCGAAAGAGATGTCCTGGCGTGCGATGGTGGTCACCGATATCTGGCCGATGTCCTCCTGCGGGAAGAAACCCTTCGGCGAAGTCTGGATCAGCCACACCGACGCTGCCGCGGTGCCGACGAAGACGAGGAACACCAGGAAGGTGTGCCGCAGGCAGAAGCTCAAGACCTTGTCGTAGCCGCGGGTGACGAGGTCCGGCTTGTGGCCGGGGCCATGCTTGTCGCGGTCGGCTTTGGTCACCGACAGCAGCCGCGAGCACAGCATCGGCGTCAGCGTCAGCGACACGAACATCGACGCCAGGATGGCGACCGTCACCACGACGGCGAACTCGTTGAAGATGCGCCCGATGACGCCACCCATCAGCAGCACCGGGATGAACACCGCGACCAGCGAAATCGAGATCGAGATGATGGTAAAGCCGATTTCGCGCGCGCCCTTCAGCGATGCGTCGAAGGCCGACAGCCCGTCCTCCTCCATATGGCGGAAGATGTTTTCAAGCATCACGATGGCGTCGTCGACGACGAGGCCGACCGCCAGCGTCAGGCCCATCAGCGATATGTTGTCGATGGAAAAGCCGAACAGGAACATCGCGCCGAGCGTGGCGATCAGCGAAATCGGCACCGCCACGGCCGGGATGATGGTCGCCGTCACCCGGCGCAGGAACACGAAGATCACCATGACCACCAGCGCGATGGTCAACAGCAGCGTGAACTGGACATCATCGACGGCCTGACGGATCGAACTGGAGCGGTCGTTAAGCAGCTTGATGTCGGCGGCGGCCGGCATCTGGTCCTTGAAGGACGGCAGCATGGCCTTGACCTTGTCGACGACGTCGACGGTGTTGGCGTCGGGTTGGCGCTGCACCGCCATGATGATCGCGCGCGTACCGTCATACCAGCTCGCCGTCGTCGTCGTCTGCACCGAATCGACCACACGGGTCACCTCGCCCAACCGCACGGGGTGACCGTTTTTGGTGGCGATGATGATGTTGGAGAAGCCGGCGGCGTCAGTCAGCTGCGTGTTGGCGGTGATGGTAAGCTGCTGCTTGTCGTTCTGCAGCACGCCGAGCGGCGTGTTGCTGTTGGCCGAGGCGACCGCCGCCTGCAGCTGATCGATCGAGATGCCGCGCGCGGCAAGCGCGGTCGGGTCGATCTGGATGCGCACCGCGTATTTCTGTTGGCCGAAGATCGAGACCTGCGCCACGCCGTCTATGGTCGACAGCGACGGCGAGATGACATTTTCCGCGAAAGCATCGAGATCGGTCAGCGGAACCGTGTCGCTGACCAGCGACATCAAAAGGATCGGCGCGTCGGCCGGATTGACCTTGCGATAGCTCGGCGGCGCCGTCATCTGCGGCGGCAATGATTTCTGCGTGCGCGCGATCGCCGCCTGCACGTCGGCTGCTGCCGCGTCGATGTCGCGGTTGAGCACGAACTGGATGGCGATCGAGGTCTGGCCAAGCGAGTTCGTGGTCGAGATCGAATCGATACCGGCGATGGTTGCGAACTGCTTGATCAGCGGGGTCGCCACCGACGTCGCCATGGTTTCCGGCGAGGCGCCGGGCAGCGAAGCCGAGACGTTGACCACCGGGAATTCGGCGCTGGGCAGTGCCGCCACCGGCAGGAACTTGTAGGCGAACAGTCCGCCCAGCACGAGGGCGAACGACATCAGAAGGGTGGCGACAGGCCTGCGTATGCAGAATTCGGAGATCATTGGGCCGCCTCGCCGGCTTTGCTCGCCTCGGCCACCTTCGGCGCGGCATCGGCCGTGGCCTTGCCCTCATGCACCGCGGCGCCGTCCTTCAGCCTCGTCTGGCCCTCAGTGACAACTTTCTCGCCGCTTTTCAGCCCCTGGCTGACGGCGCTGTTCTCGCCTTCGGTCAGCGCCACCTGCACCGGCCGCATCTCGACCGTGTTGTCCGGCTTGACGACATAGACGAACGGCCCCTTCTGGCTTGGCTGCACCGCGACCGTGGGAACCGATGTCATCTGCGGCATGATGCCGGCGTCGAGCACGACATTCACATACTGGCCGGGCCATAGCGAAAGATCGGCATTGGGAATGCTTGCCCGCGTGGCAATCGTGCCCGACGCGGTGTCGACGCTGGAGTCGACGAAATCGAGCGTACCCTTGCCGATCGGCGTCGGGTCACCATCCTTGGTCAGTGTCACCGCGCCCTGCTGCGGGTTGGCGAGCGCCTTGTGCAGCAGGGCCAGGTTACTCTCGGGAAGATTGAAGTTGACCTGCAGCGGGTCCATCTGGGTGATGG
>NZ_RZQY01000775.1:0-2570 GCF_003998575.1 Mesorhizobium sp. M7A.F.Ca.CA.001.10.2.1
TCGCGTGACGACATCAAGATCCTGCCTGGCGCCTTTGTCGTTGTCGGCGACAGCGTCGAGGACGCGCAGGCCAGGCGGGCGAAGCTCGACAGCCTCGTCTACTACGAGAGCGGCATCGCCTCGCTGTCGATCGCGATCGGACACGATGCGTCCGGATTTGACCCGGACGCGCCCTTGCCCGAAATCCCCGAGACCAATGCGAGCAGGAGTGGCCGCGAGCGCGTCATCGAACTGGCACGCGAGGAGAACCTGACCGTCAGGCAGCTTGCGCAAAGGCTGGGCGGCTATTCCGGCCTTGCTTTTGTCGGCACGCCTGAAACAATCGCCGACGAGATGGAGGAATGGCTGGTTGCCGAGGGCTCTGACGGGTTCAACATCATGTTTCCCTACCTGCCGGCAGGGCTGGATGATTTTGCCGAGAAAGTGGTACCGGAATTGCAACGGCGAGGCATCTTCAGGCGGCAATATGAGGGGTCGACACTGCGCGAGAATCTCGGCTTGAAGCGGCCGCCCAACCGGTTTTTCTAGTAGAACATCCTTCGCGGAGAGGTCTCCATGTCAATCCAGTCCAACACCCGCATCGTGCTCGCGGCGCGACCGCAAGGCCGGCCGAAGCCGGATCATTTCCGCATCGAGACGGTTGACCTTGACCAGCCGGGAGAGGGCGAACTGCTGTTGCAGATCCTTTATCTGTCGCTCGATCCCTATATGCGCGGTCGTATGAACGCCACCAAATCCTATGCCAAGCCGGTCGATGTCGACGGTGTGATGGAAGGCGGCACCGTCGCGCGTGTGATGATCTCTCGCCATCCGGAATTTGCTGAAGGCGATATCGTCCTGTCCCACTCCGGATGGCAGAGTTTCGCCCTGTCCGACGGTGTCGGGCTGCGCAAGCTCGATCCCGCGGCTGCACCCATAACAACCGCGCTCGGCGTGCTCGGCATGCCGGGCTTTACGGCCTATGCCGGTCTGCTCACCATCGGGCAGCCGAAGCCTGGCGAGACGGTCGTCGTCGCGGCCGCCAGCGGCGCGGTCGGGTCGGCCGTTGGCCAGATCGCGCGCATCAAGGGTGCGCGTGCCGTCGGCATTGCCGGCGGTGCCGAAAAGTGCGCCTTCGTGCGAGAAGAGCTCGGCTTTGACGCGGTCGTCGATCACCGGGCCGACGATTTTGCAGAGCAGTTGAAGGCAGCTTGCCCCGGCGGCATCGACATCTATTTCGAAAATGTCGGCGGTCCTGTCTGGGACGCGGTGTTTCCGCTGCTGAACGAATTTGCGCGTGTGCCGGTCTGCGGGCTGATCGCGCAGTACAACGTCATCGCGGATGCCGGCACCGACCGGTTGCCGACATTGATGCAGCAAGTGCTGCACCGCAGCCTGACGATAAGGGGTTTTATCCAGCGCGAATTTGTCGACCAGCGCCCGGCCTTCTATCGCGAGATGGCCGAATGGATAGCGTCCGGCCGCGTCCGCTACAGGGAAGATATCGTGGACGGCATCGAAAATGCGCCTCAGGCCTTTCTCGGCCTTCTCGAAGGCAGGAATTTCGGCAAGCTGATCGTGCGTATCGCGGAATAATTGTTGCACAACGATGAGCCGGGGCTGCCGAGACAATCGCTGTCGCAGCCCGGCGCGGCGCCTTTTTTGTTCACCACATCATGAAGGAGGCGACGTCCGCATCCGAGACCTTGCCGGCATTCACGTCAGCGATTGCCTGGTCGACGATCGCGACGCCCTCGGTCATCTCGTCTTCCGTCAGCGTCAGCGGTGGCATGAACTCCAGCACATTGGCCCTCAACCCGACATAGGTGAAGGCTGCACCCAACTCATAGCCGCGATAGATGATCTTGGCCGTGGTCGCCGCCGCAACCGGCTCACGTGTCGTGCGGTCCTTGACCAGGTCGACGCCGATGGCAAGCCCGCGCCCGCGCACGTCGCCGATGATCTCGTGTCTGTCGCCAAGCGCCCGCAATGCGTCGGAAAACAGCATGCCGATCCGCGCCGAGCGCTCGACCAGGCCGTCCGTCTCGATCGTCTTCAGCACCGCGTTGCCGGCCGATGTCGCCACCGGATTGCCTGCGGTTGTCTGCAGCGCGAAGGCCGGCGCATGGTCCATGATCCCCTTAGGGCCGATCACGGCCGACAACGGCAAGCCACCGCCGATGCCTTTGCCGAAGACGACGAGGTCCGGCGTCAGTCCTTCATGCTGGAAGCAGTGCATCATGCCGCTGCGAGCGAGCCCGACCTTGACCTCGTCGACGACAATCTTGATGCCGTGCCTGCGGCAACGCTCCTGCAATGCCTTGAGAAAGCCGGGCGGCGGCACGATCAGCCCGCCATCCGACATCAACGGCTCAATGAACACCGCCGCGACCTGATGCGGCGGGCAGGTGGTCTCGAACTGGTAGTCGAGCAGGGCAAGCACGTCCTCGCTGCTGAAATTCGGGCGGTACGGATCGGGATAGGGCAGCAGAAGCACGCCCGGCCGGGGCAGCGTGTGGGTCATGGCGGTATGGCCGCTGATGCCCATCGAGCCGGAGAGATTGCCGTGATAGGAACCGATGAACGAGATG
>NZ_RZQY01000776.1:0-2570 GCF_003998575.1 Mesorhizobium sp. M7A.F.Ca.CA.001.10.2.1
CTGTTCATGTGTGGCTCCGTTTTCTGCGGCAACGGTGGCGCCTGCCTTGCGGACCCCGTGGGCGCTGCAGCCCGGGAGCCCCGCTTCGTCGCACCATTGGCGCATCTTGTTACCAAGGCCGTTTTCCGAGAAAGGCCGACCATACTCGGTGACGAGGAATGTCAGGTTGCCGGCCGGGGCGAAGGAAAGCTCATCCTCGAGTTCTGGGAGCAGAGGCAGTTCGACAACAATCGCTTCCTTGCGCACCTTGCTCTTGTCGGTCTTGCCAGGCTTGATCCTGATCCACTTCTCCCAGATCCCGGTATCCTTGTTGCGAACCTGGGTAATGTGTTGTCTGCCGAAGATTGCGGCATCGGACAGTCGCAAACCCGTGAACATGAAAATCGCCAGCGCCATACGAGCCATAGTGCCGCGCGCATGTCGTTTCTCATACTGGACGATCTCCGACACTTCCCAGGTGTGGAAACCTTCGCCATTGCCGGAAGTCAGGCGCTTTATTCCGTTTGCCGGATTGACCTCGACCATCTCGGCATCCTTGGCCCAAGCGAACATTGCGCTAATGGCTTTTGTAATATTGTTGGCTGCCCCCGGAGCGTCTGACCGGGTATCACGGAGCTCCTTGACGTGAGCCCGCTTCATGGCCGCGAACGGTAATGAACCCTTCGTCGAGAAGTCCGGATTGACTGGCCCGCTCAGCGGGTGAGGCAGTTTGCAACGCCTTCGAGTATTGTTCGTCGTCGAAGCATCGTGCCTTCGCCGACCTCTGCGCCACCGCGCCGGAAATACTCCTGGCAAAGCCACATCAGACTGCCGCGAGGGGCAACTGGCCTCACTACAGGCCCGACCACATTCTGAGCCGAAGCATAGGGAACGCCATCTCGCGCGCAGCGCACTTCTTCGTGGAACTCGGCTGAACCTGGCTTTTCTCGCAGACGGATCTTTTTTCTACCCGGTGCCCGGAAGTACAGCCGGATATTGCCGTGCCGATCCCTGTCTTCGACAACGCCTTTCAGATTGAATTTCACCATGGTGCTCGCCACGTCCATCATCTGCGATCCCAAGGATTATCGCTGGAGGACACGCCGTCAAGTTTGTTGTTGCGGTGTGGTAGCCGCCCGAATGCCTCTGCCAGTTCCTCCACATCCCAGACATAGCGCTCTTTGCTGGGCATCCGCGGTTGTGGCATACGGCCATCCGCGACCATCTGGTCGAACGTCGTTGGACTGACGCCGATAGCTACCGCTGCCTGTTCTCGATTAATGCCGAACAGCAGGAGCCCGCCAAGTGCGCGTTTCATTGCTTTTCTCGCTGCACATCGCCTCGCGGGCTGAGTTCCGCGACAGTGGAGCATTCACCTAAGAAGCAATCACGCTACCCTTTCCTTGCTATGCTTGGAATGGATCTGTCCGGCCAATGCGACAAACGGCGGTAACGGCGTGAAAATAGGATAGCAGACCGCGGCTGCGGGGGTTCGAGTCGGGAGACCGCTACATCGCAAGACCCACTATTGAGGGCGCGTTCTTTTGCTATCGCCGGCATGCAGCGTGAGCAAGGTGCGTTCGATGCCGTGCGGTAGAAAATCGCGACCCGTGGCGATGATGGACAGGGCCGATAGATAAGCAATATCAGCTAGTTACGATATGTTGTGTGCAAAAACCGCACACGAAAGTTCTGCTTCTCGTCATTTTTCGTTCGCACGACGGAGCCGCCGACAGTCCGATTTGGACCCTCTTTTGCCGACGATGACAGCCGCTTCATTGCGGCGTTCGCTGCCATATCTATGGGCCGCAACGTACGATCCGCCTCCAACTCCCCTGGGGTTCCTGGAAGCTTTTCGAACTTTCTGGGTCGCTCCTCAGCCCGAATTGCGAGTGCTCATGGATAAGGCAGGATACTAGATTCGGTTTTTAGATAGCTCTGAAGGGATCGACTTCTGGTACATTGTGTCTGATAGCGCGCCGACACGAACTCCCAAGTACCATGCTTGAACGGCAGCTTTGCGCCGCAAGTCGGCCGTGTATGGTCGTGCTCGACCAGCCCGGAAGCAGACATCCTTCTCTTCGACAAAATGTCGAATTAGGCGGGAAGCAGACCTTTGCCACTTGCTCAACGGAGGTCCGGGCTGCGGGACGAAGCTGCTGTCGTCTAGTTTCTCGAGCGTCTTCTTGCTTCGGAAAGCCATGCCATACCAGGATTCTCTATCGGACCGCCTTAGAGGTAGCCGAAAGCTATTCATTCGCCACGGCAACCGACATCAAGCGCATATTGTGAAGCGAGCGGATGCAGCCATGCCCTTCAAAAAGTTGCGCACAATCGAAGCATGATATGCCTCGCGCATCGTCCATTTCGTTCTCATCGATGCCGAGTGTAATGCTGTATGGACTCAAAACGGGTGCAAAGGCGAAAAAGTCCTCCGGCAATGGTTCGATAGACTGCATAAGGCAAACGAATTCGCCGCTCGGGAGCTGAGTAGAGAAGAGCAGTTCGTCGGTCCATACTCCAAGCTTGGCTATTCGATTTGGATCCTCGCGGCTGTAGACGACATTCACCATCCGCCCGCACATGTGGGG
>NZ_RZQY01000777.1:0-2569 GCF_003998575.1 Mesorhizobium sp. M7A.F.Ca.CA.001.10.2.1
CCGCCCGGCAGCGGCGCGTGTGCCGTCCACGGCTTGCCGCGTTTGCCGAGAAAACTCTCGATCTTTTCCAGCATCGATTCCGACAGCCGGCGATAGGTGGTGATCTTGCCGCCAAAAGCATTGACAATTGGGGCGGCGCCGTCGCCGCCATCGGCCTTGAGCACATAGTCCCGCGTCGCTTCCTGCGCCTTGGAGGCTCCGTCATCATAGAGCGGACGGACGGCCGAATAGGTCCAGACGATGTCCGAGCGCTTGACGGGTTGGGCGAAATATTCGCTTGCCGCGGCGCAGAGGTAATCGATCTCGGTGTCGCTGATCTTCACGTCATGCGGATCGCCGGGATAATCCTGGTCGGTGGTGCCGATCAGTGTGAACTCTTCCTCATAGGGAATGGCGAAGATGATGCGGCCATCCTTGTTCTGGAAGAAATAGGCGCGTGGATCGTCGAACTTCCTGGCGATGACAATGTGGCTGCCCTGCACGAGGCGGACATTGTGCACATCGTTGAGCCCGACGACGCCGGACAGCACATGATCGACCCAGGGGCCGGCGGCATTGACCAGCAGTCGCGCCTTGATCTCCTCGGTCTCGCCGGTCTGCAGGTCCTCGATCTGGATTGCCCACAGGCCGTTTTCGCGGCGCGCGCCGGTCACTTTCGTGCGGGTGCGGACCGTGGCGCCGCGGTCGGCGGCATCACGCGCGTTCAGCGCCACCAGTCGCGCATCATTGACCCAGCCATCCGAATATTCGAAGGCCTTCTTGAACAGCGGCTTCAAAGGCTTGCCGGCCGGATCCCTGGCCATGTCCAGCGTCCGGGTCGCGGGCAGCAATTTGCGCCCGCCAATGTGATCGTAGAGGAAGAGACCGAGCCTGATCAGCCAGGCCGGACGCAGGCCTTTGGCATAGGGCAGCACGAACCGCATCGGCCAGATGATGTGCGGCGCGTTCTTCCACAAAACCTCGCGCTCCATCAGCGCCTCTCGCACCAGGCGGAATTCGTAGAATTCGAGGTAGCGCAGGCCGCCATGGATCAATTTGGTCGAACCCGAGGAGGTTCCGCTGGCTAGGTCGTTCATCTCGGCGAGAAACACGGAAAAGCCACGACCGACGGCATCACGGGCAATGCCGCAGCCATTGATGCCGCCACCTATGACGAAAATGTCACGGATCGGAGATGCGTCCACAATTCCTCCAACGATTTCGCATTGCACCATTTTTGGGCTTTTACGAAACCGTGTCGGAATTATTTCGAAATGATAACGAATGTCAAACGAAATATCACGAGCGCGTGATATCGGGCAGAAACCGCCTAGGCGAGCGACGTCTCGATCAACTGAACCTCGGCCTCCTGGCAGATCTTGCGCACTGACGGGATGTCGCAACGATCGGTGATGAAGGTGTTGACCTGCGACAGATGGCCGATGCGCACCGGTGCGGTTCGCTCGAATTTGGTCTGGTCGGAAACCAGGATGACATGCCTTGCATTGGCGATGATCGCCTGCGCCACCTTGACCTCGCGAAAATCGAAATCGAGCAAGGCGCCGTCATGGTCGATGGCGGATGCACCGATCACCGCATAGTCGACCTTGAACTGCCTGATGAAGTCGACCGCCGCTTCGCCGACCACACCGCCATCGGAACCGCGCACAACCCCGCCGGCGATCACCACCTCGATCGAGGGATATATCCGCATCCTATTGGCAACATTGATGTTATTGGTGATGACCATGAGCCCGTTGTGATCGAGCAACGCCTTGCTGACCGACTCGGTCGTGGTGCCGATGTCGATGAACAGCGAGGCATTGTCGGGGATCAGCCTGGCGGCCGCACGGCCGATCGCCTCCTTCTCGTCGGCGGCGATCTTGCGTCTCGCCTCATATTCCATGTTCTCGATGCCGGAGGGATACAACGCGCCGCCATGGATGCGCGAGAGCAGCCGCTGGTCGCACAAATCGTTGAGGTCCTTGCGTATGGTCTGCGGCGTCACATTGAAGTGGGTGGCCAGATCATCGACCAGCACGCGGCCATGATCCTTGGCCATCTGGATAATCTCGGCATGGCGCGGCGACAGATACATAGGCAACCTCCCGTTTTCGTTTTTCTTGTCTATAGTCGAAAACGAAACCGATGAAAAGGCATAAGCCGGCTAATGAAATGCATGTGATTGCCAAGGTGAATACGAACGCAAACCAGATTGTGCCCGATCAATCCATTGCGCGCGCGATTTCCGTGATGACGGTGAAGGCCGTATCAACATCGGCGGCGGTCGCCTCGAACTGTCCGACCTGGAACCGGATTGCGATCCTGCCATCGACCTTCGTCTGCGTCAGGTAGATGCGGCCATCGTCGTTGATCGCATTGACCAGGCGCAGATTGTGCTCGTCCGCGTCGGTTGCGATCTTGTGTCGGAACGAGAACAACGACAGCATCGGTTCGCTGACGATCTCGAAATCCAACTCCCTTGCCAGCCGCGCCGCCAGCGCTTCGCTCCACCCGACATGATTGCGGATCATCGTGCGCAGATTTTCCAGGCCATGGGCGCCCAGTTCGACTGCTCTATCCAGTTCCT
>NZ_RZQY01000778.1:0-2566 GCF_003998575.1 Mesorhizobium sp. M7A.F.Ca.CA.001.10.2.1
CTTTTCTCGGCCACCCCGTTCATCCCATAGCAGGCCAAGGCGGGACACGAAAGTGTGTTGCGAGGTCTCTGGACGCCGCCGGTGAGATGCTGTTCAAACCGGTTCCGTCATGACAGCCGTTCCCGAGACCGCAACCTTACCCGAAACGGCCACCAATGCGCGGCGCGTGGCGCTGATCGTCGCCATCGCGTTCTTCATGCAGTTTCTGGATTCGACGATCATCTCGACCTCGCTGCCGCAGATGGGGGCTTCCTTCGGCGTGTCGGCAGTGGCGATCAGCATCGGCATCACCGTCTACATGCTGACCATGGCCGTATTCGTGCCGCTGTCGGGCTGGCTCGCCGACCGGTTCGGCGCACGCAACATCTTCCTGCTGGCGATCGTCCTGTTCACCCTGGCCTCGCTTGCCTGCGGCGTCTCGCAAAACCTGACCCAGTTCGTCGCCGCACGTGTCGTGCAAGGGCTCGGCAGCGCGCTGATGACGCCGGTCGGGCGCATCCTGGTACTGCGTAATGCGTCGAAGTCGGAGCTGCTGAACGCCACGGCACTGATCACCTGGCCGGCGCTGTTTGCGCCGGTGATCGGGCCGGTGCTTGGTGGCTTCATCACCACCTATCTGTCCTGGCACTGGAATTTCTTCATCAACATCCCGCTTGGCGTGGTCGGGTTGGTGCTGGTCGCCCGCTTCATTCCGGGCGATCGCGAAGCCGACCCCAAGCCGCTCGACTGGCCGGGTTTTTTCCTGACATCGGCGGGGCTTGCCTTGCTTCTCTATGGCCTTGAACGCATCGCGCACCCGGAGGATGGCGTTTTACCGACGGTGCTGCTGGTCGTAGCCGGCATCGTCATCGGCTGGCTGGCGGTGCGGCATCTCAGGCGCGCGCCGCATCCGCTGCTCGATCTCTCCTCGTTCAAGGTGCTGACCTTCGCCATCTCGACGCTTGCCGCCGGCACCATTTTCCGGGTGGCGATCAACGCCACGCCGTTCCTGTTGCCGCTGCTGTTCCAGGTCGGCTTTGGCCTCTCGTCCGTCGATGCCGGCTTGATGATCCTGGCCTATTTCCTCGGCAATCTCGGCATGAAGACGGTGACGACACCAACGCTGCGCCGTTTCGGCTTCCGGTCGGTGCTGGTCGTCAACGGCCTGATCGCTTCGGCGGCGATCATGGCATGTGCTGCGATCTCACCGCAGACGCCGCAAGCGCTGGTGGTGGCGTTGATGCTGATCGCCGGCCTGTCGCGCTCGATGCAGTTCACCGCGCTCAACACACTGGCCTTCGCCGACATCGATGCGGCGCAACGAAGCTCGGCGGCGACGCTGTCCTCGATGCTGCAGCAGGTGGCGATGCTGTTCGGCGTCGCGGTGGCGGCGGCGATCCTCAATTTGTCGCAGATCGCCAGGGACCGGCCGGCCCTCGATCTTGTGGATTTTCGAGTGGCCTTCCTGGCGATCGGCGCCATCGGGCTGGTGGCGGCGTTGCGTTTTCTCGTGCTGCCGCCAGGTGCGGGCGCGGAGGTTTCCGGCCACTCGCCGGGAAATTGAGATCGATTTTTCCGCCTGATGCGGAGATAAATTCCGTCTTGTCCTTTCGCCTTGGTGCAGCCTTTTCGCGAGTGGCGGCAATGGCGCAAGCAATTGCCAAAAGTGCAGAGTTTTCCGAGCATTGCGCCAGCTTCGGCAATCGACGCGTCCATTTGGTAAATATCGCTGCCGGCCGGGGTTCCGAGCGCGGATTCATTTGACGAACCGGCGTTGGGCCGATTAGCGTTCTTTCCCAGGGATGGCAGCGATGCCATCGGGGCAAACGCAGACATGAACACGATCGGCTGGCCGAATTTCAGGAGCCTGAATCAGGAAGGCATTGTCTTTGCCATAGCGGTGGTGCTGTTCGTTGCAGCGGCCATAGGCCTGCCAGGTTTCATCGATCCCAACAATCTCGTCGCCATCGTCCGCTCCGTGTCGGTGCTGGGCATCCTTGCGCTCGGCATGGCCGTCGTCATCATCGGACGCGGCATCGACCTCTCCGCCGTGGCGATCATGGCGATGTCTGTCGCCTGGTATCTGCAACTTCTGAATTCGGGAACGCCGGACGGGCTGGCCTTCGCCTATGTGCTGGCCGGTGTGCTGGCCATCGGCCTGCTCAACGGCTTTCTCGTCGCCTATGCCGATGTGCCCGCGATCTTCGTGACGCTGGCGACAGGCTCCTTCGTCTTCGGCTATGTGCGCTCGCAGCTGATCACGCAGGATGCGGTGCCGGTGCCGCAGGGCCACTGGGTCGAGCTGCTCGGCGGCCTGCGCTTCCTCGATATTCCGGTCGAGGTGTTCGTCTTTGCCGGCCTCGCCTTCCTCTTCTTCCTGTTCCTGCGCTACACCAAATGGGGCCGCTACATCTACTTCGCCGGCGACAATCCGGTTGCAGCCCGCAACATCGGCATTCCGGTGCGGCCGATGCTGGTGCTGCGCTATGTGCTTTCCGCTTTCGTCGCACTGGTCGCCGGCCTGCTGACGGCGGCGAGCCTGCATTCGATCAACACCCGCGTCGTCAATTCGACGCTGCTCTACGAC
>NZ_RZQY01000779.1:0-2556 GCF_003998575.1 Mesorhizobium sp. M7A.F.Ca.CA.001.10.2.1
CGCCGAAGCAGATCAGGTCGAGGTCGTTTGTCACGGCGTCATACCCGGCGGAGACAGCCGCGAGAAATGCCTTGTCGTCCATCGCCGGCACTTGGGTGAAGTCGCCAGTCGGATGGTCGAGATCGAGTGGGATGACATCGAGTTCGGCGCCGGCCATGCGGGCAAGCTGGTTGATGGCGGCGCCGCCGCCGGCGAAATTCGCCACCATCTGCACGGTGACTTCCGAGGGATAGGCCGACACGCCTTGCGCGGTGACGCCATGGTTGCCGGCGAATACGAAAACCTTGACGCGGTCGAGTTTCGGCATGTCGCGGCCCTGCCAGCGCGCCAGCCAGGCGGCGATGGTCTCCAGCCGGCCGAGGCTGCCTTGCGGCTTGGTCAGCGTGTCCTGGCGGCGGGCGACCGCATTGGCCGCGGCATCGCTGCCGGCCGGTAGGTCGAGGCAGGCGGCGCGCAATTCACTAAGGGATTTGAAGGGCATGGGGGCAAAGTCTCCGAAAAGGAATCAGGCCAAGAGAATCAGGCCAGGGGATCAGGAAAGCGCTACGGAAGCGACGAGCAGCACCGCGATCTCGCTTGCCTGCTGCAAGGCGCCGATCGTGTCGCCGGTCTGGCCATCGATCTGGTTGAGGCAAAGGGCGCGGAACGCGGCAAACAGCAGGCCAAGCAGGATCAGCGCGAAGATGGCTCCGCCGAGCCCGAGCAGGAGCAGCGGGATCGCGCCGAGCACGGCGCCGGCGATGGCGGTTTCCTGCGAGACGGTGCCGGCATCGGCCGAGAGGCCATCGACTCGCGCTGGAGGCAAGAGATGCATGAAGGCGCCAAGCAGGCCGCGCGAGGCCGCGTGTGCGGCTATGAGGGCGAAGAGGGCCTGAGTGGGATCGACGAACTCCGACAGCGCGCTCCAGCGGATCAGCAGCGACAGGCCCAGCGCCATGGCACCATAGGCGCCGATGCGGCTGTCGCGCATGATCTCGAGTTTGCGGCCGCGTGATTTGCCGCCGCCAAAGCCGTCGGCGACGTCGGACAGCCCGTCCTCATGCAGGCAGCCGGTGGTGAGCACGGTTGCCACGAGAGCAAGGGCCGCCGCTGGCCCCATGGCCAGGCCAAACCGTTCGGCCGTGGCAAAGACGATGGCGCCGATCAGGCCGACGACAAGTCCGGCGATGGGGGCTGCCCAGATTGCGGCGGCAAGGCTGCGGCCGCGAAAATCGAAGACGGGCAGCGGCAGACGGGTGAAGAAGACCAGGCAAAGCGCGGTGTCGTCGACGACCTGCCGTGGGGAAAGAGCCAGGTTCCTGAACTTCATGCTCTAGCCCCTCGCAATGGCATGGAAGAAGGTGCCGCTGGCATGGCCGCGCCGGTAGCCCGAGGCGCCTATCGGATTGCCCTGGCCATCGGCAAGGTCGGCGAGCGGTTCGTCATTGCCGGTGGCCGTCATCTGCGCATAGTGGAATTCGTGGCCGCGAATCAGCGCCCCAGCCGAGCCCAGCGGGCAATCGGCGCGCAGCCGCGCCTCGCGATAGCCGAGGTTCATCTTGCGTTTGGCGAAGCTGGTGGAATGGCCGAGCAGGCCGAGCATCGCATGCGTTTCGCCCGACGCGTCCTCCAGCGCTTCGCCCAGCACCATGAAGCCACCGCACTCGCCGTGGATGGGCTTCGTCGTGGCGAAACGGGTCATCCCGGCGCGGAAAGTCGCGGCGGCGGCGAGCTTGCCGGCGTGAAGCTCGGGATAGCCGCCCGGCAGCCAGCAGACATCGCAAGCCTCGTCGGGCGCTTCGTCGGCGAGCGGCGAGAACGGGACGATTTCGGCGCCGGCCTTGCGCCAGTAGGCGGCGACATGCGGATAGAGGAAGGTGAAGGCGGCATCCTCGGCCAGTGCGATCCGCTGGCCGGGCGGCGCCAGTGCGTCGGTGAAGCCGCCAGACGCCGGGGTGAAGGGTGTCGCCAGGGCCATGATCGCATCGAGGTCGAGCGATTTCTCCGCCATGTCGGCCAGCCGGTCGAGATGCGCCATCAGGTCGTCATATTCGCCGGCCTGGACGAGGCCGAGATGGCGTTCGGGCAGGTTCAGCGTGGGATCGCGCAGGATGGCGCCGACGACTGGCAGGCCGATCGCCTCGATGGCGTCGCCCGACAGCCGGCGGTGCCGCTCGCTGCCCAACCGGTTGAGCACTACACCGGCCATGCGTACATCCGGATCGTAGGTGGCAAAGCCCTTGGCGACGGCGGCCGCGGTGGTCGACTGGCCGGAGACGTCGAGCACCAGCAGCACCGGCAGGCCGTAGAGCCGAGCCAAGTCTGCGGCTGACCCGGTGCGCCCCGGCGAGGCCGGAATGCCGTCGAACAGGCCCATGGCGCTTTCGAGGATGACGAAATCGGTGTCGTCGGCGGCTTGCGCGGCGAGTGCGTTGAGCAGCGATGGCGGCATCGCCCAGCTGTCCAGATTGACGCCCGACAGTCCCGTGGCGGCGGTGTGGAAGCCGGGGTCGATATAGTCGGGGCCGGATTTGGCGCCTCGCACCTTCAGCCCACGCCGGGTGAGCGCGCGTAAAA
>NZ_RZQY01000077.1:0-14834 GCF_003998575.1 Mesorhizobium sp. M7A.F.Ca.CA.001.10.2.1
ATGTCGGGCAGCGACGGCAGGATGGTTGCCACCGCCTTCTGCGCTGTCGTCTGGTCCCAGTCGCCGGTCACCGAACCGACGATCTTGAACTCGGGATGGGCGGCGACACCTTCGAGGATGCCGGCATGGATGGCATCGTCGATCGAGGTCCCGGCAAGGCCACGGATTTCCAGCAGATTGCCGCCCTTGGGCTGGAACTTGGCCATCTGCTCGATTTCCTGCTTGCCCATGTCCTTGAAGTCTACGACGACACGGTAGGCGCAAGGTTCGGTCACGGTGCCGTCGAAGGAGACGACGACGATGCCGGCATCGCAGGCCTGTTTGATGGCGCCGTTGAGCGCATCCGGCGAGGCCGCGTTGATGACGATCGCGTCATAGCCCTGCAGGATCAGGTTCTGCACCTGCGCCGCCTGTGTCGGCACCTCCTTGTCGGCGGTGGTGAAGATGTCGGCCGCGCCGACGATCTTGTCGGCGACCGCCTTCTTGGTGACAATGCCATAGCTGTCGAGCATCGCCTGCCGCCAGGAATTGCCGGCATAATTGTTGGAAAAAGCGATCTTCTTGCCACTGGTGTCGGCCAGCGCCGTGCCCGAGGCGAGCATTGCCGCCAGAGCGCCCAGAACGAACAGTTTCTTCATGTCGTTATCCTCCCAGATGTGTTGACTGCTGCATTCCCACCGGCTTTGACCCCGGCCTCACTCCCAACTCTGATTTGAGCACGGATTGTCGCGAGCTCAAAACAGTCTCAATCCCGGCACGCGCACCCTGAGCCGGTACAGCGACGTCGACGCGGTGATGTAGAGGCTTTGCAGATCGTCGTCACCGAAGGTGAAATTCGCGCAATCCTCGGGCGTCCGGATGACGCCAAGAATGGCGCCCGAGGCGTCGAAAATGTGGATGCCGCCGGGTCCGGTGCAGTAAAGATTGCCGCGGCTGTCGATCTTCATGCCGTCGGGCGCCCCCGGCCCCTCGCCCTCGGTCACTGCCCACACCGCGCCGCCATCGAGGTCGCCATTGGCTTCGACGCCGAACACCCTGATATGCCCGCGTTCGGTGTCGTTGATGAACAGCCGCGACTCGTCCAGCGAAAAGCACAGCCCGTTCGGCTGCCCGAAATCGTCAGCCAGCAATGTCAGCCGGGCGCCATCGCCATCGATGCGATAGACGCCCTGGAACGGCAGGTCCTGTGGCCGTGGCACGCCATAGAATTCCCTCCGGCCATAGCCCGGATCGGTGAAATAGATCGATCCGCCGGTGGCAACGACGATGTCGTTCGGGCTGTTGAGCTGCTTGCCCTGATGGTGCGTGGCAAGCACCGTCGCGCTGCCGTTGGGTTCGGCGCGGGTCACCCGGCTCGTTGCGTGCTCGCAGGTGACCAGCCGCCCCTGGCGGTCCAGCGTGTTGCCATTGGCCTTGTGGCTCGGCGCGCGGAACAGCTCGATCTCGCCTTCGGCACTGCGGCGATAGATCCGGCTTTCCGGAATGTCGGAGAAGACCAGCCATTTCTCGTAGGGGTGCCAGACCGGCCCTTCGAGGAAGCCGAAGCCGCTCGCCAGGGTCTCAATGGTCGCATCGCCGACGACGTCGTCGAAGCCGGAATGGCGCGCACGCGCCGACACCGACATCATCGGCTCCCGGCGCGAACAGCCGTGCTACTCCGCATGGTGACAAATGGCATGAGCGCTTCCCGATATAGGCTTCTTGTTGGGGCAGAGCGTAGGCGCGGTACCGACGAGCCGATACGGGTCAAAGCGCACGGCCGACTGTGCGTTTGCACAGTCGGCCGTGCCTATCGAGCACGGGATAGCGACGACGTCAGATCAGGGCCGGCGACCACTCCGCAAAAGCGCGGTCAAGGTTGCGCTCGCGCACGCCACAGCCACGAGCACGACCACGCCTGCAGCGTTGGACTCCTGTTGTGTTCGAGCCGAGTCGTGCTGCGCGGGTAAAGGGCTGTGAACCAAGGTTTTCAGATCGGACCGGCTGCCGTGCCGAACGGAATAGGCGCGCGTGAACTCGGCACCGAGGAGGAAAATTTCCGACGAGTAGTAAACCCAGAGCAGTATGACGAGCAGGCCGCCGGCGGCGCCATACGAAGACGCAACCGCGCTGGTGCCGATATACCAGCCGATAAGCGATTTCCCCAGTGTGAACAGGGCCGCGGTCCCGATAGCGCCAATTGCCACATCGCGCCATTCCAGGGTTCGATCGGGTAGAACCTTGTAGATGGCGGCAAACATCACCGAGATAAGTGCAAACGAAACGACGCCATTGATCCCGCTGAGTATGATCGTTCCGAACGGCAGATAGGCGTTGATGAAATCGCCCAGTGCCGAAATCGCAGTGCTTGCGATGAGAGAGACCAGCAACAGGAACCCGAGTGCGGCCACCAACCCCAGACTGGCGGCCCGCGCCCGCACCAGACGCGACAGGGAATTGCCTTGCGGTTCGATCTTCCAGATCGTGTTCAACGATTGCTGCATTTCGCCGAAGACACCAGACGCGGCCACCAGCAAGGTGACCAGCCCTATGATCGCGGCCCAGGTGCCGTACAGACTGTCGGATGCACTTTCCAGCGCAGTCTTCAGGAGATCGGCGCTTTCCGGTCCCATCAGCCCTGATATCTGCGCGGACAAGGCCAATTGTGCGGCATCGTGGCCGAAGACGAGACCAGCAATCGCAACCACGATCAGCAAGATCGGCGCCAGCGAGGTGGTGGCATAGAAAGCCATCGCAGCACCATGGCTAAGCGCATTGTCGTTGATGAAGCCGACTATGCTTTCACGCACCAGATGCCATGAATCTGTGATTGAGGGTCGCACTTCGGGTCCGCAGGCATTGAGTTGGCGTTCACTAGCAATGCGCCTGACCTTCCGAAGTTCCGGGGCGTGGCCGCCGCTGTTCAGTGCTCCGCCAGCCAGGCATCGAGCCGGTCCTGTTCGCGGCGCAGTGCGTCGATGTTGATCAGGCCACGCGCCATGGCGAGATAGATCGCCCGCGTCCGCGAGTTGAACACGGAAGCATCGCCGGCGCCGTCGTCCGCCGGCACGATGCCGAGCTTGTCATAGACATGCTTGATGCGGCTCTGCGCACCACGGATCGACAGGCCGCGCCGCGCCGCGATCGCCCGGTCGGTCAGGCCGAGCGCGATGTCGATCAGGCTCTCATATTCGCCGTCGGTGATGCCCTCGAACTTGTCCTGCACGCGGTGCTGGATGCCGCGGATCTCGCGGTCGATGATGCAGTGGCCTTCGCGGAAAACCCCGCGCAGCGCGGACCGCATGCCCTCCTCCGTCGCCGATTTGAGCACATAGCCGTAGACCGAACCGGGCGGCACGATGCGTGCCACGCCGCGCACATAGGCTTCGTCGGCGAAATTCGACCAGAACAGGATGTGCGTGCCGGCGCGGCGGTTCCAGATCGCCTTGGCAACTTCGATTCCCGTCGCCTTCGGCATCTGCAAATCGAGCACGACATGCAGTGGCTCGCGTTGGGCCGCCAGGTTGATGGCGTCCTCGCCGTCGCTCGCCTCGATCACCTCGACGTCGCCGGGCCACAGCTGCTCCACCGTCCGCCGCGCGAAGCTACGGTGCAGCCCGTCATTCTCGGCGATCATCACAAGCATCACATGGCCTCCGATACGGCGAACTCGCCAGGCACCGCTGCCGCCGCCAATTCTCGCGACGGCTGGCGGTCGATCTCGACGACGACACGGGTGCCGCCGTTCTTGCGGCCGGCCTGGCCGATGCGCAGCCGCGCCCCAATAAGGGCTGCCCGCGTGTGCATATGGCCGATGCCGCCATACGCAGCCGGGTCGACGGTGCCGCAGCCCTGGCCGTCATCCGTCACGATCACCCGCAGCACGCTTGCGGTCGACGCCAGCAGCACGTCGATGCGGTGCGGCGCGGCATGGCGAACGGCATTGTTGATCGCTTCCTGCACGATCCGGTAGAGCGCGGTCCGCACTGGCTCCGGCAAACTGTCGGCGCCGCCGTCGCTGGTGTCGGCGATGCGCACGGCGATCGGCGGCTTGGCCTTGCTGACACTGCGGTTGAGATGCGCTTCGACCGCATCGCGCAGGCCGAACAGTTCGAGCACGCTCGGCCGCATGGCGTCGACGATGTGGCGCAGTTCCGTCAGACAGCCGGCGACCTCCTGCTCGAGGTCGGCAAGCTGCGCGGCCCGCGCCACGCCCTGGCCGCGCAAGGCCGAAAGCTGGCGCGCGATGCGGGCGAGATCGGCAAGCGTCTGGTCGTGCAGGTCCATGGCCATGCGGCGGCGTTCACGCTCCATGCCCTCGGTCAATTGCGAGGCGCCTACGCGCAGCAGTTCGACGCGGTTGCGCGCCTCGCTCTCGGCCAGCATGGCGCGGCGCGCCTCCTCGGTCTGGATCAGCGCGAAGATATAGGGCGCGATCAGATCGGCGCATTGCTGGGCGACCGCGACATCGGCAAGCGTGTAGCAGCCGATTTCGTGCCGACTGATGTTGAGCGCGCCGATGACGCTACCGCGCGCCCTGAGCGGCACGATGATGCGGCTGCGCAGCTTGGCCGCGAAAATCGGCTCGTCGAAAGCGCCGGCAAAATGAAAACGGTCGTCGACAAGCGCGTTGTCCGACAACAGGTAAGGCGTCTTGCCCCACAACACGAAGCGAATCGGACTGCCTTCCACCGGATGCTGGGCGAGCTCGCTCCAACTGGTGTGGAAACCGGCTTCGTAGCAGGCATGCATGCGCCCATCGTGAGACAGCACAGCCAGATCGATATGGTCGTGCGGGATGAGCGTGCCGATCTCGATGGCGGTCGCGCGGAACGCCGTGCCGGGATCGATATGGCCGGCAAGCGCCCGCGATATCGCCAGCAGCCGGTCGATCAGGACCAGGGACACTTCCGCCATTGCTTTCACGATCCTCCCGTGCCGCGAAATAGTGGACGCATGCCGCCGCCGCTGTCAACGACGGCGCCGTTGACTATAGGAATTTTTTCTTGACTCGGTGACCTCAGCTATGGTACATTTTTGTCCATGGTGCTGATTTGCGCCAGTGACCCGCCGCACAGGCGGGTTGTTCGCTTGATGCTCCGTCAGCCAATGGCGGGCGAAGGCTCCGAAGAAACCCGTCAGCCCGAGTTCGTTGCCCTGCCGTTGGACCGGCCGATCAACTTGCGGTGCAATGATTGTAAAGGGTTCGCGTCCTGGTCTAGGGAGGAGGCCAGGAGAGCGAAACAGAATGCCAGTGACGCAAAACGTTGCTCCGGGCGCCCCGGGGATCCCGGCGCGCTGGACATCAAGCGCCAAGAGTGGCGTCGGAACGTCGCTTTCGCCGGCCGGCCGGATCTGGTTTACGATCAGCCACGGCATCCTCAACGAAGTCTACTATCCGCGCGTCGACAGCGCCTGCACCCGCGACCTCGGCTTGATCGTCACCGGTCCCGGCGGCTATTTTTCGGAAGAGAAACGCGATGCCGGGCATACGATCGAACCGTTCGAGGACGGCGTGCCCGCCTACAGGCTGGTCAATACGGCGAATGACGGCGCTTGGCGGATCGAAAAGCGTATCCTCGCCGACCCGGAGCGCCCGGCGCTGCTGCAGGAAATCACCTTCACGGCGCTGAAAGGGGTGCCCGGTGACTACCGCGTCTACGCGCTTCTGGCGCCGCATCTGGTCAATGCCGGCATGGGCAACACCGCCTGGGTCGGCGAGCACGAGGGAAAGCCCATGCTGTTCGCCTCGGGGCGCGGCTCTTGCCTGGCGCTGGCCTCGTCGCTGCCCTGGCGAACCGGTTCGGCCGGCTATGTCGGCTTTTCCGACGGTTGGCAGCAACTCCACAATACAGGTGAGCTCGACGCTGCATACCAGCGGGCCGAGGACGGCAATGTTGCGCTGACGGGCGAGATCGGCTTTTCCGCGACCAGGACCAAGGCTTTGCTGGCGCTGGGATTTGGCGCGACGCCTGAGGAGGCCGCGGAACATGCTTTCGCCAGCCTGAAGCAGGGTTTTGAACCCGCGGCGAACTCCTATCTTCAGAACTGGCGCAATTGGCAAAAGGGCTTGCTGCCGCTGGACGACCGGCACGCGGTGCCCGGGATCAACTTCTATCGCACCAGCACCGCGGTACTGGCGACGCACCGGTCGATCGCGACACCAGGCGCCGCGGTCGCCAGCCTGTCGATCCCGTGGGGCTTCAACAAGGGTGACGACGACCTCGGCGGCTACCATCTGGTCTGGCCGCGCGATCTGGTCGAGACGGCGGGCGGCTTTCTTGCTGCCGGCGATGCTGCCTCGGCCCTGCAAATCCTCGATTACCTCAGCTCCATCCAGCAGCCGGACGGCCATTGGCCGCAGAACGCCTGGCTCGACGGATCGGCCTATTGGCCCGGCATCCAGATGGACGAATGCGCCTTTCCGCTGCTGCTGGCCGACGCTTTGCGCCGCGCCGGCCATTTGCCCCGCGCCAGGCTCATGACCTTCCTGCCGATGATCGAGCGCGCCGCCGGCTATGTCGTGCGCAACGGGCCCGTCACCGGCGAGGACCGCTGGGAAGAGGATGCCGGCTACAGCCCGTTCACGCTCGCCGTCGAAATCGCCGCACTGCTTGCCGCGGCAGACCTGCTCGACGCCTGCGGCAAGACAGACGCCGCGACGTATCTGCGCGAGACATCAGACGTCTGGAACGACCAGGTCGAGCGCTGGACCTACGTCACCGGCACGGCGATCTGCAGTCAAGTCGGCGTCGAAGGCTACTATGTCCGCATAGCACCACCCGACAGCGCCGAGGCCGGTTCGCCGAAGGACGGCTATGTCCCGATCAAGAACCGGCCGCCTGGCGACACCGACCGGCCGCCCGAGGAAATCGTCAGCCCGGATGCACTGGCACTTGTCCGCTTCGGTCTGCGGGCGGCTGACGATCCGCGCATGACAGACACGGTCAAGGTCATCGACGCGCAATTGCGCTGCGATCTGCCGCAAGGGCCGCTCTGGTACCGCTACAATGGTGACGGCTATGGCGAGCACGAAGACGGCGCGCCTTTCGATGGCACCGGCCAGGGTCGCCCCTGGCCGCTGCTGGCCGGCGAACGCGCCCACTATGAGCTGGCGGCTGGGCGCAGGGAAAAGGCAGCCAGCCTGCTGGCAGCGCTGGAAGGCTCGGCCGGACCGGGCGGCCTGTTGCCGGAGCAGGTCTGGGACGGCGCCGATCTGCCGGAACGCGAACTGCTGCACGGCCGACCCTCGGGCAGCGCCATGCCGCTGGTCTGGGCGCATTCGGAGCATATCAAGCTGCTGCGCTCGCTGCGCGACGGCGCGGTCTTCGACATGCCGCCGCAAGGCGTCAAGCGCTATATCGAGGACAAGACCGTATCCTCGTTCAGGACCTGGCGGTTCAACAACAAGATCCGCACCATGCCGGAGGGCAAGACGTTGCGCGTCGAATTGTTGGACCCGGCTACAGTTCACTGGAGCACCGACAACTGGGCGACCGCCCATGACAGCCAGACGGTGGAGAACGCCTTCGGCATCCATCTTGCCGATCTGCCCGCGGCAAGCCTCCCCGAGGGAAGCACGCTGCTCTTCACTTTTTTCTGGCCCGGGACCGGCGATTGGGAGAATGTCGACTTCTCCGTCATATCGGGCGACCAAGATGGCCAGTAGATCACAGCCAGTAGACCTTCCCTCGATAACCCCGCAAATCTCGTAGAAAACAGGGACGAAACCATGCAGATCGGAATGATGGGACTGGGCCGGATGGGCGCCAACATGGTCCGGCGCCTGATGCGCGACGGCCACGAATGCGTCGTCTACGACATCAACCCGGCCAGCGTCGCCGCCCTGGTGACCGACGGCGCGTCAGGGGCGGCCTCGCTGGAAGAATTCGTCGGCAAGCTGGCCAAGCCGCGCTGCGTGTGGCTGATGCTGCCGGCGGCGATCACCGGCAGGATCATCGATCAGGTGGCGGCCCTGATGGAGCCCGGCGACATCGTTATCGACGGCGGCAATTCCTACTACCACGACGCCGTCGACCAGGCCGCGAAACTGGCCGGCAAGGGTATCCATCTTGTCGATGTCGGCACCAGCGGCGGCGTCTGGGGCCTGGAGCGTGGCTACTGCCTGATGATCGGCGGCCCCGACGTGGCGGTGCAGCACCTCGATTCGATCTTCGCCACGCTGGCACCGGGCGCCGACGTCGGCGCCAATCCGCCTGGGGATGCCGGCACCGCGCCCTTTGGCTATCTGCATTGCGGACCGAGCGGTGCCGGCCACTTCGTCAAGATGGTGCACAACGGCATCGAATATGGCGTCATGGCCGCCTATGCCGAAGGCATGAACATCCTGAAGTCGGCCAATGCCGGCAAGCGGCAACGGACGGCGGACGCCGAGACCAGTCCGCTGGAAAACCCGCAATACTACCAGTTCGACATCGACCTTCCGCAGGTGGCCGAGGTCTGGCGGCATGGCAGCGTTATCGGCTCCTGGCTGCTCGACTTGACGGCCGGCGCCTTGAAAAGCGATCCGGGCCTGGTGAATTTCGGCGGCCGCGTTTCGGATTCCGGCGAAGGGCGCTGGACGCTGAAGGCGGCGATCGACACCGGCGTGCCGGCTCCGGTGCTGTCCTCGGCGCTGTTCGACCGCTTCTCCTCGCAGGGCGAATCCGAATTCGCCGACAAGCTGCTCTCCGCCATGCGCTATGCCTTTGGCGGCCATGTCGAGAAGCCGAAGGCCGGCAAGTGACGACACGGGGGGAGACACGCGCATGAGCCAGGAACGGTCCGACACGCTGGTGCTCTTCGGGGCAACCGGCGATCTCGCCCACAAGAAGATATTTCCAGCCCTTTACCAGATGGTCGCCAAGGGCACGCTCACCGAACCGGTGATCGGCGTCGCCTTCGATGCCTGGGACCTCAAGCAATTGCAGGCGCGCGCGCGTGACGGCATCGTCAATGCGCTCGGCAAGATCGACGAGAAAGCGTTCGCCAAATTCGCCTCGCTGCTGCGCTACGTCAGCGGCGACTACCGTGACGGAGCGACGTTCGAGAAACTGAAAAACGCCCTCGGCACCGCGCAGCGGCCGCTGCATTACATGGCGGTGCCGCCGACCATGTTCGAGACCGTCGTCCAGGGGCTGGAGCAATCAGGCACGGCGCATGGCGCGCGGCTGATGGTGGAAAAGCCCTTCGGTCACGATCTGCAATCGGCGCGCTGGCTGAACCGGGTCCTGCATCTGGTGTTCGACGAACAGTCGATCTTCCGCATCGACCATTACCTGGGCAAGGAAGCGATCCAGAACCTGCTCTATTTCCGCTTCGCCAATTCGCTGCTCGAGCCGATCTGGAACCGCAACTACGTCGAGAGCGTGCAGATCACCATGGCCGAGGATTTCGGCGTCGAGGGACGTGGCCGCTTCTATGACGATGTCGGCTGCATCAGGGACGTCATCGAGAACCATCTGCTCAACATCCTTTTGCTGCTTGCCATGGAGCCGCCTGTCGGCCGTTCCGCCGACGACCTGATCGATGAGAAGGTGCAGGTGCTGCGCGCGATCAGGACGCTGACAAAAGACGATGTCGTGCGTGGCCAGTTCACCGGCTATCTCGCCGAGCCCGGCGTGGCGCCGAACTCGCCCGTCGAGACCTTCGCGGCGGTGCGTTTCTTCGTCGACACCTGGCGCTGGCAGGACGTGCCGTTCTTCATCCGCGCCGGCAAGAACATGCCGGTGCATGTCACCGAAGTGGTGGTGCGGCTGAAGCGGCCGCCGCTCGATGTCTTCGATCCGATCAAGCCCGCCGACCAGAACTACGTCCGCTTCCGCATCGACCCACAGGTGGTGATCGCCATCGGAGCACAGCGCAAGGCGCCGGGCGACGACATGATCGGCGAGCAGGTCGAACTGACGGCGCTCGACGATTCAAAGGGCGACATGCCGCCCTATGAGCGCTTGATCGGCGACGCCATGAACGGCAACGGGCAGTTGTTCACCCGCCAGGACGCCAGCGAACTGGCCTGGCGCATCGTCGGCCCGGTGCTTGGCGACACCACGCCGCCGCATCTCTACGAGCCGCTCACATGGGGACCGGCGGACGTCATGGCCGGGTTCGGGCCGCCCAATGGCTGGATCGATCCGGTGAAGTGAGAGGACCACACGATGGCCAAGGCGGTGAAGCAACCTGCATCGGGCACCGAGAAGCCGGACACTGAAAAGATCGTGCTCACGATCGGCATCGGCGGCTCGCACGTCAAGATCCTCACCAGCGCCGGCGGCGAGGAGCGCCGCGCCGATTCGGGGCCGGGCCTGACGCCGCAGCAGATGATCGACGTGGTCAACAAGCTCGCCGAAGGCCTGTCCTACGACGTCGTCTCGATGGGCTATCCCGGCCCGGTCAATCACAACAGGCCGCTCGCCGACCCCGCCAATCTCGGCAAGGGCTGGGCTGGATTCGACTTTGCGGGCGCGTTCGGCAAACCGGTGAAAGTGGTCAATGATGCGCTGATGCAAGCCATCGGCAGCTACGAGGGCGGGCGCATGCTGTTCCTCGGGCTCGGCACCGGTCTCGGTGCGGCGATGATCGCCGACAACGTCGCCCAACCGATGGAACTCGCGCATTTGCCCTACAAGAAGGGCAGGAGTTTCGAGGATTATGTCGGCGAACGCGGCCTGGAAAAGCGCGGCAAGAAGAAATGGCGCAAATACGTCTTCGACGTCGTCGACCGGCTCCGTGCCGCCATGCAGCCGGACTATGTCGTGATTGGCGGCGGCAACGTCGACAAGCTCGATGAATTGCCCGCCGACTCCAGGCGCGGCGACAACACACGCGCCTTCGAAGGCGGGTTTCGTTTGTGGCGCGACAAAGCGCTGATAGTCTGATACTGTTATTGTTTAATATAGTTGTTCAAAATAACGTGTGACCTGACATCAAGTCGTTGCAATACGCAGATTTGCCGACTAGGAATTCCGCGCTACACCAACGCCATTCGTCCCGTGGACGCACGAAGGACGCCATAGCATTTTGATTTCGCGCATGATCCTTTCCGGAAGTCGAATCCGATTTTCAGGTCATTCGCTGTAGACGGAGAAATAGAGTGACCGACGATAGCAACAGTGCCCGTAAAGACATCGATCTGCTCGAGCTGACCGCTCACATCGTGTCCGCTTACGTCGAGAAGAACCGCTTGCCCGCCTCCGGCCTGGCCGACCTCATCGCCAGCGTCAGCGCCTCGATAAACGCGCTCGGCAAGCCTGCGGTCCCGGTGGCTGCCCCCTTGGTCCCGGCGGTCAACCCCAAGAAGTCGGTGACACCCGATTTCATCATCTGCCTCGAAGACGGCAAGAAGTTCAAATCGCTGAAGCGTCACCTGGGCGTGCATTTCGGCCTGACACCGGACGCCTATCGCGCCAAATGGGGCTTGCCGTCGGACTATCCGATGGTCGCTCCCAACTACGCGGCCTCGCGTTCGCTGCTGGCGAAATCCATCGGCCTCGGCCGCAAGGCTGCCCCCGTGAAGGCACCCGCCAAGGGCAGGAAGGCCAAGGCCTCGGCCTGAACATTCAGTCCTGAGCCAACAGTTAGGACGACTGGAACAGAAGCCTGCCGGCGAATTCGCCTTGGCAGGCTTCATGTTTTTATGGCTTGGATAGGTGGACGGGTTGCTAGAGCAATTCCAGGAAAATTGTGAAACGGTTTTCCGTCCGGAATTGCCTAAAAACAAGGAGTTAGAGCGGGTCGCCGTTTCCGTGAAACGGTGAACTGCTCTAGGGGAGCGAGCCATGAACTACACCAGGATGGTGATCGAGAAAGAAGCGCCGGAAGAATACGGCTATGACCGTATCCGCTACAATCTTTCGGAAAGTTCGATCGCCGACCAGAAGCTCTCCGACATCGGCCTGTCGCTGCCTGATCTCACGCTTTTCTATGGCGAGCATCGCGGCGACAAGCAGTTGCGTGCACTGATCTCGGCGCAGGATGCCGGCATTTCGCCGGATGATGTCCTGGTCACTGCCGGTGCCGCGGGCGCGCTGTTCATCATCTCGACCTCGCTCTTGTCGGCCAATGACCATCTCGTCGTCATCAGGCCCAACTACGCCACCAACATCGAAACCCCAAGGGCGATCGGCTGCGCCATCAGCTTTGTCGACCTGGCCTTCGAGGAAGGCTTCGCCATTGATGTCGAACGCGTCAAGGCGGCGCTGCGGCCGGACACGAAGCTGATCAGCGTCACCTGCCCGCACAACCCGACCGGCACGATGATGAGCCGAACCGAGCTCGATGCGCTGGTTGCGCTTGCCGAAAGCAGCAACTGCCGTCTGCTGGTCGACGAGACCTATCGCGACCTTTCCTACGGCCGGCGGCTGCCGACGGCTGCCTCACTCAGCCCGAAGGCGATCAGCGTCTCGTCATTGTCCAAGGCCTTCGGCATTCCCGGCATCCGCATCGGCTGGCTGATCACCAGGGACGCTGAGCTTCAGGAGAAATTCCTCGCCGCCAAGGAGCAGATCGGCATCTGCGGCAGCGTTATCGACGAAGGCATTGCCCGCGGCATGCTCGAACGCCGGGACGCTTTCCTGGCGACGCTGCTGCCCGAAATGGCGGGGCGCCGCGACATCGTCCAGGCCTGGATCGATCGCGAACCGCTGGTCGACTGGGTGCGGCCCGAAGGCGGCGTGGTCGGCTTCCCGCGCCTCAATGTCGAACCCGGCTTCGACCTCGACCGGTTCTATGTGAACCTGCTGGAAAACCACGGCACCTATGTCGGACCCGGCCACTGGTTCGAGATGGAAAAATGCTTCTTCCGCGTCGGCTTTGGCTGGCCGACGGAAGCCGAATTGCGCGGCGGCCTTGATGCCATCTCCGCCGCGCTGCGGCAGTAAGTTTCCCGTGCCAGCGACCGGTTGATGCTACTGCGTCACAGCGACCGTTCATAGTGGCCAGCGTCTGCGCCGCCCCTCACCTGCCTGCCGGCATCCTCTCCCCGTATAGTGACGGGGAGAGGGGTGCTGTCATCGGCGATTTCGCCAATCTCCAGCGTTGCGGGAGAAATGCCGGCGTCGCCGCCCGCCCCTCTCTCCCCGTCACTATAGGATGTCCGGCAGGACAGTGAGGGGCAGCGCCAACGTCAACGATTGCTCCGTTCGGCCAGAAACTCATGACGCAGTAGCGCTAATGCATCTCGCTCAAAAGTCGCGACGCGCTTTAGGCTGAAAATTCCTTGATCCAGCACTGATTTTGACGCATATCCGCTGCGAACTGAGCTAAAAGTTCCGCCAGCCGGACCAGCGCCCATCGTGGAAGTGCCCCGCCAGCTGATGCCATTCGAACGGGGCCTCTTAAATCATGACAGCAGAACAGATATCGCCGGACCAGCGCTATGCCGCGTTCCGCCACCGCTCCTTCCTGAGCTATTGGGCGGCGCGTTTCCTCACCACATTCGCCACCATGATCGTGTCCGTCGCGGTCGGCTGGCAGATGTACGATTTGACCCGCGACCCGCTCGATCTCGGCCTTGTCGGCATCGTCCAGTTCCTGCCGTCGCTGCTTCTGGTGCTGGTCACCGGCGTCGTCGCTGATCGCTTCGGCCGCCGCCTGATCATGGCGCTGGCGGTCGTGGTGGAGGCGATGTGCGCGCTGGCGCTGCTGTTCCTGACGCTGCGCGGCATCAGCGGGCCGCTGCCGATCTTCTGCGTGCTTGCCATGTTCGGCGTCGCCCGCGCCTTTTTCGGTCCGGCCTCCGCCTCGCTGTTCGCCAATCTGGTGCCGCCTCAGGATTTCGCCAACGCCATCGCCTGGAATTCATCGGCCTGGCAGACGGCGACCATCGTCGGCCCGGTCGCCGGCGGCCTGCTCTACGGCGTGTCGCCGGAAGCGGCCTACGGAACCGCCGCCGTCCTGATGCTCGTGTCCGGGCTGCTGATCTTCACCATTCCGAAGCCGTCGCAGCGGACCGAGTCGGAAAAGCCGACGATGCAGCACCTGCTCGGCGGGTTCAGCTACATCTGGAGCGAGAAGATCGTGCTCGGCGCCATCTCGCTCGATCTGTTCGCCGTGCTCCTGTCCGGCGCCTCGGCGCTGCTGCCGGTCTATGCGCGCGACATCCTCCAGCTCGGCCCCTGGGGCCTCGGCCTGCTGCGCTCGGCGCCCAGCATCGGCGCCATTTGCGTCGCCATCTGGCTGGCCGGGCATCCGCTTCGCAACCACGCGGGCATGATCATGCTGGTCGCCGCCGCCTCGTTCGGCGCCTTCACCGTGCTGTTCGGCCTTTCCACCATCACCTGGCTGTCGATCGTGGCGCTGGTCTTCCTTGGCGCCACCGATATGTTCAGCGTCTACATCAGGGAAACGCTAATTCAGCTGTGGACGCCCGACCATGTGCGCGGCCGCGTCAACGCCGTCAACCAGGTCTTTGTCGGCGCCTCCAACGAGGTCGGCGAATTCCGCGCCGGCACGATGGCCGCGCTGATCGGCACGGTGCCGGCCGTGGTGATCGGCGGCATCGGCGCCATCGCCGTAGCGGGCCTGTGGATGGTGCTGTTCCCGCAACTGCGCAAGGTGCGCCATCTCGACGGACGCAACTGATCTTCCTACGTTTGACAGCCGACATGCCTCGCCCATGCCACAGGAGCTCTCATGATCACTTGCTACCTGAAATATGTCATCGACCCCTACAAGCTTGCCGAGTTCGAAGTTTATGGCCGTCGCTGGATAGCTCTGGTCAACCGCCTCGGCGGAAACCATCACGGCTATTTCCTTCCGAGCGAGGGGGCGAGCAATATCGCTTTTGCCATGTTCAGCTTTCCGAGCCTTGCCGACTACGAGGTCTATCGCAAGCGTATGGCTGCCGACCCGGAATG
>NZ_RZQY01000780.1:0-2554 GCF_003998575.1 Mesorhizobium sp. M7A.F.Ca.CA.001.10.2.1
CGGTTACTTCGAGGGCATCGCCGCAATGCGCCTCGAGGCCGGCGACCAGGACGTCGCGCGCGGCCTGGACGCGGCGGCGCACGCGCCGGAGATGCGCGGCGAAATGGCCTTCGTTCAACAGGTCGGTCAGCGCGCCTTCGGCCAGCGTCGAGGGGAAGCGGTCGGAGCGCGCCCTGACCGCCATCACGGCATCGAGCAGCGCTTCGGGCACCACGACATAGCCGATGCGCAGGCCGGGGAAGAGGATTTTCGAGAAGGTGCCGAGATAGGCGACACGGTCTGAACCGTCCATGCCCTGCAGCGAGGTCAGCGGCGGGCCGGCATAGCGGAACTCGCTGTCGTAGTCGTCCTCGATGATCCAGGCATCGTTGCGCCGAGCCCAGTCGAGCAAAGCGAGACGGCGGCGCATCGTCATCGTCACGCCGAGCGGATATTGATGCGAGGGCGTGACATAGGCCGCGCGCGCCTTGGAGCACAGGCTTTCGCCGATCTCGGGATCGAGCCCTTCCGCGTCGACCGGTACCCCAAAAACCCTGGCGCCGCTGCCGGCCAGCACGGCCTGCGCCATGGGATAGCAGGGGTTTTCGATCCAGACGGCATCGCCGGGGCTGAGCGCGGCGCGCACCAGAAGATCCAGCCCCTGCTGCGTGCCCGAAGTCAGCACGATCTGGCCGGCATCGCAGCGCACGCCGCGTGCGGTCCTGAGATAGGTGGCAATTGCCGTGCGCAGCGGCAGGCCGCCGCGCGGATCGCCATAGCGGAAATGCTCCGGCCCGGGGCGAGCGAGGTGGCGCGACAGAAGGATGCGAAACAAATTAAGCGTGCGCGGATCGGACACCGCCACGCCAAGGCCGCAAGGCAGCGAGGTGGCGGCATCGATCTCGGGTGGCCGTGGCTTGACCAGTGTTGTCGGCAGATGCGGCACGTCAGGCGCGACGAAGGTTCCGGCACCGATCCTGGCGACGGCGAAGCCTTCCGAGACCAGCATTTCAAAACAGGCAACCGCCGCCGAACGCGATAGGCCGAAGCGCTGTGCGAGATCCCGGGTGGTCGGCAATTTGGCCCCGGCGGCCAGCGCGCCGGTCTCGATCAGCCGCCTGAGCGCCGCATAAAGCTCGCGGCTGCGCGGGCCGTCGCCCGGGAGGACCGGGATCAGCGCCGACCAATCCGGCAAATTGGTCTGTTTTTTCTTCATCGGATTGGTTCTTTTATCAACCAATGTCATGGCGCATGGTTGGCAGACAACAACCAAGGATGCAAGCCGTGAACGACACGCCAGCCAGCTTTCCGACCACCAGCCGCAACCGCGTCAAGCGCCTGCACGAGCGCGGCAGCTACGACCATGCGGCAGTCTTCGCGGTGCTGGATGCCGGGCTGCTGTGCCATGTCGCCTATACGTTCGACGGCCAGCCCTATTGCACGCCGACCATCCACTGGCGCGAGGACGACATGCTCTACTGGCACGGCTCGTCGGCCAGCCGCATGCTGCGCAATCTGCGCGGCGGCACGCCGGCGTGTCTGACGGTGTCGCATCTCGACGGGCTGGTGCTGGCGCGCTCGGGCTTCAACCATTCCGCCAATTACCGCTCGGCAATGTGTTTCGGTACAGCGCGGATCATCGACGAACCTGATGAGAAACTGAAGGCGCTGGCCGGAGTCGTCGACCGCTTCTATCCCGGCCGGAGCGAGACCTTGCGGCCGATCTCGGTGCAGGAGGCCAAGGCGACGACGGTGATCGGCATGCGCATCGAGGAGGCATCGGCCAAAGTGCGCGCCAAGGGCGTCGGCGACGACGAGGAGGATTACGGGCATCCGGTGTGGGCCGGCGTCATCCCGGTGCGGATGGTGGTCGGCGCCGCCGAGCCGTGTCCGAGGCTGCTGCCTGACATGGAGCGGCCGCAGAATCTGGCTGGATATGCCGAGGGCGAAAGGCTGGATCGGGCGCTGACGCAGGCGCAACTGACGTATGAGGGCGAGCTGTAGCCAGCAAAGTTAGCGCTGCCCCTCATTGTCCTGCCGGACATTTCTCCCCGTATAGTGACGGGGAGAAAGGGGCCGGCCGCCACGTTGGCGCTTTTTCTGCGACGCTGGCGATTTGGCGAAATCATCTGACACAGCGTCCTTCTCCCCGTCACTATACGGGGAGAAGATGCCGGCAGGCAGATGAGGGGCGGCACCAGCGCCCGGTGGAGAGCATATTCAAATCTTGCGGCCACCAGTGCCTCGCGATATCTCGACACCATGATCACCTTCCGCCGTGCGCAGGCCTCCGACCTGCCTGACATCATCGCCATGCTGGCCGACGATCCGCTTGGCGCCGGCCGCGAGGACGCTTCCATGCCGCTGGCCCAAGGCTATGTCGATGCTTTCAACGCCATCGACGCCGATCCCAATCAGCTGCTGGCGGTGACTGTCGACGGGGCCGAAGTGATCGGTACCTTGCAGATTTCTTTCCTTGCCGGGCTCTCGCGCAAAGGCGCCTGGCGCGGCCAGATCGAGGCGGTTCGGGTTGCCGGCCACAGGCGCTCGGACGGCATCGGCAGGCAGATGATCG
>NZ_RZQY01000781.1:0-2546 GCF_003998575.1 Mesorhizobium sp. M7A.F.Ca.CA.001.10.2.1
TGTCAGCACCGCGCGAAGATTGTCGATCATTTTCGGCTTCTTCGGCGCCGGCCGGAAATAGCCGCGCGCTTCCAGCGCGCCTTCGAGATAGGCGAACAGGCCGTGCAATTCCTTGCTTGCCGATTTCATGTCCGGGCCGGAAAAATTGGTCTTGGTCTCGTCCTCCAGGCCGGACTTCATCCATTCGTAGGACATCAGAAGTGCTGCCTGGGCGATGTTGAGCGAGGAGAAATCGGGATCGACCGGGAAAGTGACGATCTCGTCGGCAAGGCCGACCTCGTCATTGTAGAGGCCGAAGCGTTCGCGTCCGAACAGGATGCCGGTGCGCTGGCCCATCACGTGGCGCGCCCGCAGCAGCCTGCCCGCCTCCACCGGCCCGCGCACGGATTTGAAGCCGTCGCGCTGCCTGGCCGTGGTGGCGAAGACAAAGTTCAGGTCGGCGAGCGCCGAGGCCAGATCGTCGAAGACGGTGACAGCGTCGATGACATGATCGGCGCGGCTGGCCGCCGCGCGCGCCTTCTCGCTCGGCCAACCATCACGCGGGTTGACCAGGCGCAGCTCCGACAGGCCGAAATTGGCCATGGCGCGCGCGACCATGCCAATGTTCTCGCCAAGCTGAGGCTCGACGAGGATGATCGCCGGGCCAGCGACTGCAATGCTATCGGGATCTTTGATGACGGGCATGATTGTCAATGAACTGCTGTTTGCGGCATTTCAGCGTCCCTGCCACATTCGGCCGGGAAAATGAAGCATTCGCAAATGACGACGGCTCTGGCCTCCAATTCGTGACCGATCGCCGTTTGCGTGGCCAAAAGCGCTTTGATATACGGGCGACATCTCCCGGCCCAACGCCGCGCGGGCAAGGCCGTCCCATATCCAGCAACGAGGCATTCTTTCCATGGCGAAGATCAAGGTGGCGAACCCGGTCGTCGAACTCGACGGCGACGAGATGACCCGCATCATCTGGCAGTTCATCAAGGACAAGCTGATCCACCCTTATCTCGACCTCAAGCTTGAATATTACGACCTCGGCATCGAGCACCGCGACGCCACCAACGACCAGGTGACCATCGATTCGGCCAACGCCATCAAAAAACACGGCGTCGGCGTGAAATGCGCGACGATCACCCCCGACGAACAGCGCGTCGAGGAGTTCAAGCTGAAGAAGATGTGGAAGTCGCCGAACGGCACCATCCGCAACATCCTCGGCGGCACCATCTTCCGCGAGCCGATCATCATGAAGAACGTGCCGCGCCTGGTGCCCGGCTGGACCAAGCCGATCATCGTCGGCCGCCATGCCTTCGGCGACCAGTACCGCGCCACCGATTTCCGCTTCCCCGGCAAGGGCAAGCTGACCATCAAGTTCGTCGGCGAGGACGGCCAGGTGATCGAGCACGATGTATACGACGCGCCCGGCGCCGGTGTCGCCATGGCCATGTACAATCTCGACGAGTCGATCCGCGAGTTCGCCCGCGCCTCGCTGAACTACGGCCTGCTGCGCAACTACCCGGTCTATCTGTCGACCAAGAACACCATCCTCAAGGCCTATGACGGCCGCTTCAAGGACATCTTCCAGGAAGTCTATGAGGCCGAGTTCGAGGCTGAGTTCAAGTCGAAGAAGCTGTGGTACGAGCACCGCCTGATCGACGACATGGTGGCCTCCGCCCTGAAATGGTCGGGCGGCTATGTCTGGGCCTGCAAGAACTATGATGGCGACGTGCAGTCCGACACGGTCGCGCAAGGCTTTGGCTCGCTCGGCCTGATGACATCGGTGCTGATGACGCCGGACGGCAAGACGGTGGAAGCGGAAGCCGCGCACGGCACGGTCACCCGCCACTACCGCCAGCATCAGAAGGGCGAGGAAACCTCGACCAATTCGATCGCTTCGATCTTCGCCTGGACGCGCGGCCTCACGCATCGCGCCAAGCTCGACGACAATGCCGACCTGAAGCGCTTTGCCGAGACGCTGGAAAAAGTCTGCATCCAGACGGTCGAGTCCGGCTTCATGACCAAGGACCTGTCGCTCTTGATCGGCCCCGACCAGCCCTGGCTGTCGACCACCGGTTTCCTCGACAAGATCGACGAGAACCTGCAGAAGGCGATGGCCTGACAAGTAAGCAAGATGGGCAAGCCCATCGTCTACGGGGCGGAGTACAGCGTCTATGTACGCATCGTCCGCCTCGTACTCGCGGAAAAAGGCATCGACTACGAGCTTGTGCCGGTCGATGTCTTTGCCGCCGAGGGGATTCCCGCCTGGTATTTCGAGCATCATCCGTTCGGCCGCATCCCGGCCTTCTGTTATGACGGGTTTCGCCTGTTCGAGACCAATGCGATTGCCCGCTATATCGACGAGGCCTTCGAAGGACCGGCGCTGCAGCCTGCCGACGCGCGCGGCCGCGCCAGGATGGGCCAGATCATCGGCATGCTCGACGCCTATGGCTATCGCGCCATGGTCTGGGATGTTGCCGTCGAGCGGCTGGAGAAGGCTGAGCCGGATTCGGCGTTGATCGCCGGCGGCCTTGCTCAGGCCGAGACGGTGCTGAAGG
>NZ_RZQY01000782.1:0-2545 GCF_003998575.1 Mesorhizobium sp. M7A.F.Ca.CA.001.10.2.1
ACATAGGGCTTGAGATAGAGCTTGTCGTCGCGCGGGTTCGCGGCAAGCTCGGTGCCGCGGATCAAATTGGCGCAGACGAAGGGAAAATTGGCGCCGGCCAGCACCTTATCCAGGAACGACAGGCCGTAGTTGAACTCGTGGTTGCCCAGCGTGGAGCACTCGTAGCCAAGCAGGTTCATGCCTTTCATGATCGGATGCAGGTCGCCGTCCTTCAGCCCCTTCTCATAGGCGATGTAGTCGCCCATCGGATTGCCCTGCAGCAGGTCGCCATTGTCGATCAGCATCGAATTCACGGCTTCCTTGCGCACAGCATCGATGAGAGACGCCGTGCGCGACAGGCCCAGCGTGTCGTTCGTTTTGTCGGCGTAGTAATCGTAAGGCAGCACGTTCACATGGATGTCGGTGGTCTCCATGATCCGGAGATGGGCCTGGTTGCCTTGAGCGCGGGCGGAGAACGGATGCAGCATAATCAGTGCCCCTGCGGCGGCGCCCGCAAGGAGATCGCGGCGGGATATGGGATGGAGCAGTTGCGACATGTTTTCTCCTTCGACAACTGACAAGCCCTGCCCCGAAGCGAACTTCGCTCTGAAACCTGCTTAAGTCCATTCAACAAGTCGCGCGCATGAAGCCGCCACTCGATCAGCAACGGATGACGTGCGGATGAACGATCGGGGCGAGGAAATCAGCCCTTGTCGTCGTCGCCTTGGGTGATCAGCCGCGCGCTGCGCTGGCCTGTCGCGTAGATCCATAGCCAGCTCAGCGAAACCGCAAGCCGGTTGCGAAAACCGATCAGGAAATAGATGTGCGCCACTCCCCACAGCCACCAGGCCGCCCAGCCGGTCAGCTTGAGCCAGCCGAAATCGATCACCGCGGCGCGCTTGCCGATCGTGGCGAGATCGCCGGCATGCCTGTAGTGGAAAGGACGCGCGGTCGTGTCGCCGCCGAGCCTGGCCTTGATGGTGGCCGCAACATGTCGGCCCTCCTGCTTGGCGGAAGGCGCGACGCCGGGCACCGGCCGGCCATCGGGCCGCAGCACAAGGGCGGCGTCGCCGATGACGAAAATCTCCGGGCTGCCAGATACAGTCATATCGGGCTCGACCAGCACCCTGCCCGCGCGGTCCGCCTTCGCTCCCAGCCATTCAGCGGCCGGCGAAGCGGCAACGCCGGCTGCCCACAGGATCGTTCGGGCTGCCAGTTGCTTATCGCCAAATACAACACCTTCGGCGTCGCAGCTCGTGACGGCCCGGCCGAGCTCGACAGTCACACCGAGCCGCTCGAGCGCTTTGCTGGCATAGTCGGAAAGTTTCGGTGCGAAATTGGCCAGGATGCGGTCGCCGGCCTCGATCAGCACCACACGCGTCTGCCGCGTGTCGATGTTGCGGAATTCGCCGCGCAGCGTGTCATGCGCCAGCTCGATGATGGTGCCGGCAAGCTCGACGCCGGTCGGCCCGCCGCCGACGATCGCAATGGTCAGCAACGCCCGGCGTTTGGCGGGATCGGTCTCCCGCTCGGCCTGCTCGAAGGCCAGGAGAATTCGCCTCCGAATGCTGGTGGCGTCCTCCAGCGTCTTCAGGCCCGGGGCGAAAGGCTCCCATTCGTCGTGGCCGAAATAGGCGTGGCGGGCACCGGTGGCGAGCACCAGCGTGTCGTAGGCGACCGCGCTGCCGTCATCGAGCAGCACGCGCTTGCCGGCGCGGTCGACACCGGTGACATTGGCGAGCAGGGTCGTCACATCCTTGCGCTTGCGCAGGAGGTGGCGGATCGGCCAGGCAACCTCGGAGGTGGCCAGCGCCGTCGTCGCCACCTGATAGAGCAGCGGCTGGAAGAGGTGATGGTTGCGCTTGTCGATCATGGTGATACGCACCGGAGCGCCAGCAAGTGCACGGGTGAACTCGAGACCGCCGAAACCCGCGCCGACAACGACGACATGATGCCTGGCTTCATTCATTTCGTTCACCCCGATGGCAAGATTGGCTGTCCTGGATGTAGGTATTTTTGTGCAATGCAACAACAGATGGACGGTGCCCGAGACTCGTCGTTCCATGTCGTGAATGCACATGTTGTATCGTATCGCGAGGTATAGCGTCATCGAACACGCGATGAGGTGAGGCATGGCCAACGATCGTGACGACGATGCTCCGGCGCAGTATTCTTCCCCGCCCTGTTTCATGCACGAGCTCGATCCGGAATTCCGTGCGCCTTCGAGCGACTGGATCGATGTGAGACGCTGGCGCAAGGCCGAACGCGAACGGCTGATCGCTGCGCGTCTCGCCGTTTCGGCCGACGCGCGAGCGGTAATGTCGCAACGCATCGCCGATGGCCTCGACGCGATCATCGGCGAGATCGCCGGGCGCATGGTCAGTCTCTACTGGCCGTTTCGCGGCGAGCCGGATTTGCGGCCTTGGATGGCGTCCATAAACGAACGCGGCGGCCGCACCGCCCTGCCCATCGTCATCGACAAGGGGCACCCGCTGATCTTCCGCGCCTACAAAGCGGGCGACCGGCTGGAGAAAGGTGTCTGGAACATCCCGATCCCGGCCGAGGG
>NZ_RZQY01000783.1:0-2539 GCF_003998575.1 Mesorhizobium sp. M7A.F.Ca.CA.001.10.2.1
GCATCCTTTCTGAACATCAAGGAGTGAATCTCATGGCGAGAACGCGAATGGGCGTAGCGCGGGCAACAGCAGCGGCGGTGGCCCTGATCATGGTGGGACAGCAGGCCGTCGCCGCGGAGCCTGCGCAAGCAGAGACCGTCCTGGCGGAGACGGGAGCCTCGGTCACCGAAGCGCCAATCCCTTGGCAGGTCCGCCTGCGGGCGTTGGGCGTCGTTACGAAAGATCTGGGCTACGTTGATACGCTTCCCGGCTCCGGTCTTTCGTATTCGGACACGGTGACGCCGGAACTCGATATCTCGTATTTCTTCACCGACAACATCGCCGCCGAACTCATACTCGGTACCACTTATGCCAACATCGCGGGCCAAGGGACGATCGGAGGATTGGGCAACATCGGCAAAGTTTGGCTGCTGCCGCCGACGCTCACGTTGCAGTACCATTTTACCGATCTCGGCGCGTTCAAGCCTTATGTCGGCGCCGGCGTGAACTACACGATCTTCTACAACCAGGACACTGGCAGCGCTGATGCTCTCAAGGTGAAGAACACGTTCGGCACGGCGCTGCAGGTCGGATTCGACTACATGGTGGACCAGCACTGGGGCCTCAACTTCGACGTGAAGAAGCTTTTCCTGAAGCCGGACTTCGACGTCACGGTGGCCGGCGCGAAGCTGACGGGGAAGGCGGAGCTCGATCCCTGGCTGATAGGCGCAGGTGTCACCTACCGCTTTTGAATATCAGAGTGAAGTCTGCTTCCCGACTGCCGGTTTAAATGAAGGGCGCCTCGCGCGCCCTTTTTTACGGTCGACACTGCAGGGCGAGACCTCATGAAGCCGATTGTCGAGAGGGCGGGGCTCTCTTCCGGCGGACCAAGAAGGTGAACTGGCCAGCTGGCCCCGCGCCTGAGATGGAGTGCTCAGAAGCGCTTTGAATCGGGACGGGCTTTGGTATTGTGGGTGGAATGCTTCAGCCAGACTATTTGCCAGCATCGTCTCCCGGACGTCATGTCTGAGCTTCGTGTCAGCGCAAGGCGAACACGCGGCTCCTAGATGCCGACACGATGGCTGGTTCAGCCATACTGCGACAGTTGCCGGTTTTTTCGGTTCCTTTGCTGTTCGCGCGCTAACCGCAACGCTCCATACTAGTCTCGCGTGCCTGTCCCCGTGGGGCGGGCAACAGAAAGCGATTAGGCCCGCTGAAAGAGGCGGACTGCATCCGAAGGACCGTAAACAAGAGAAGGACCTGAAGCGAGAGCGAAGGTTGCGGCAGGCCGCGGCGGGCCTAAAAGGGAATGCCGACCACCCCACGTCCCAGGAAAGCTGACAAAAACGCAGCGTCCGACTGTCCAATAGGGTGCGCCCGCGCGAGGGCGAGCTAAATGGCAGGGGCTGCCGGGGGACCTAAGAAAAGCGTGGGTTCACAAGCACCCGGCGCGCGCCATCAGGCCGCCAGCTACTTGGAGGGCGGGTGCATCAGCCCTGTTTGTCGGGCCGAACCAGATCCATGTGGCTGACGCCGAGGGCCAATGCCAGTTCATAGATCGTGATAATTGTCGGATTTCTTCGGCCTTTCTCCAAGCCGCTGATGTACTGCTGACTGAACCCGGAAATCTCCGCAAGCTGCTCCTGCGTCAGGCGCTTCCTTTGCCTGATCCTCTGCACATTTCGTCCGACCAACTTGCGCATATCCATGCACGCAAGCCAGCGGATCAGGCGGCTTGAGTTTATCAACTATAATATGTAATCCACATTTTAGCAGGCACAGGGCTTCGCGGGTCCATTGGCCGGAGATAGAATTAGCGATGTTGCAGCCCAGATCGAACACGCCGTTCGCCGACGAGGTCCCCTGGTCGGACCGCATTACAGCCTACGACAAGGACCACTTTACAACCTATATGAGGCTCCTGGACGCCTCGGCAGACAACGCCACTGAAGAGGAAATGGCCAAAGTGATCCTCGGCATTGATCCGGCACGCGAACCTGAGCGCGCACGCAACGTTCTTCGCAGTCATCTCGACCGTGCAAACTGGGTGGTGACGGGCGGCTACAAGGATTTGTTCGCCAGTTGACGAAATGGGCGGTGCGGTCGCTTCGCTTCAAGCAACGAAGTCGCGTAACACCATGCATCGACGTATCACCACAGCGCGGATGGCCCAGCGCTTCGCTGTCTCATCATTTTGTCCTCCGCTCGCCAATGGCTGCTTCCCAGGAATGGGTGCGTCGGCGAATCATGACAGGAACGGGTCCGTCTGAGCCGCACCGCATCCGAAGGGCCGGATGGACAACCTACTGAAAGCTCACAGCTGGCTAAGGGTTGCGGGACGCCGCGGCGGGCCTAGAAGGATGCGGCGCCACCTGCTGGGAAAGGCACAAATAGAGCGAATTGCGAGAGTCTAACGACGCGCTAGGAGGCGCAGCGGAATGGTCGAGACGCCAGAGCCAAGAAAAGCGGGGCTCGACCCACCGGCACACGGCACGCGCGGTGATGGGCGCGGGCGCCCACTACGTGCGCAGGCTCAACAGAATCTCACACGGATCAGCAT
>NZ_RZQY01000784.1:0-2538 GCF_003998575.1 Mesorhizobium sp. M7A.F.Ca.CA.001.10.2.1
GACTCGTCCAGGGCCTGGCCGAAGGCATCCATTTCGGCAAGAAGGCCGGGCTCGACATCGAGAAGGTGATAGAGGTGATTTCCAAGGGTGCCGCCGGCTCCTGGCAGATGGAGAACCGCCACAAGACGATGAACGCCGGCAAATATGATTTCGGCTTCGCCGTCGACTGGATGCGCAAGGATCTCGGCATCTGCCTGGCCGAGGCCGACCGCAATGGCGCCAGACTGCCGGTCACCGCACTCGTCGACCAGTTCTACAAGGATGTGCAGGCGATGGGCGGCAAGCGCTGGGACACGTCCTCGCTGCTCGCCCGTCTCGAAAAATAGGTTCCGCGGTGCCAGAGCTCTCGCCTCAATCCAGTGCTGCAGAAATCGTCGCCCATCTGCGCGCTATCGGATCGGAGGAGAACCGCCTCGGCATGTTGCGCTACGGCATCAAGATCGACCGTGCACTTGGTATCACGCACGGCATGCAGCGGCAGATCGCCAGGAAGATCAAACGCAACCACGAGCGCGCCTTCGAGCTATGGGACACCGGCATCATGGAGGCGCAGTTCATCGCCTCCGTCACGGCTGACTCGAAACGGTTTTCTGCTGAAGATGCAAGACGATGGGCGGCTAGTTTCGACTCCTGGGACATCGTCGACGGCGTCTCGGATCTCTTTGTCGATACGGACGCCTGGAAAGAACTGATCGCCGAGTTTGCGGCCGATGAGCGGGAGTTCGTTCGGCGCACGGCCTTCGCCATGATGGCCTGGTCCGTCGTCCACCGGAAGAAGGAGCCAGGGGCGACCTTCCTCTCCTTCCTGCCGATCATCGAAACGCATGCGAACGACAGCCGCAATTTCGTGAAGAAGGCCGTGAACTGGGCGCTTCGGTCGATCGGCAAACGATCGATGGACATGCACGGCGCTGCCCTGGCTGTCGCCGAACGGCTGGCGCAGTCGACCGACAGGACGGCGCGCTGGATCGGCAAGGACGCGGTAAGGGAGCTGTCCAATGCCAAGACGCTGGCGCGGATCGCCGCAAGGAAAGGCTGACGGCGCGGAAACCCGCTTTCCGGCATGTCTGGATCTCGCCGACATGTGATGCGGCTGCCGACATGTGATGGCGGGAGCGTTGACGTCGCTGACAGCGGCGTCTTTACTTGAGCTTCAAAGGGACGCGGGCCAATGAGCAATCCTCTGAAATCAACCATAATGCTCGCAGCGGCATTGTTTGTGTCCGCGGCCACAGATGCCTCGGCCGAGACCGCGCACATATTCTGGAAGGATCTGCGTCCGGCTACGCAATCCGCCGCCGAAAACGTCGGGCTGCCGATGATCGCGGCAAAATTGCCCGACCACGGCGAGACGCTGTCCCTCAACCTGCAGGACAAAAGCATTCAGCTAGCCGGCTATGCATTGCCGGTCGATCGCGATGGCGATCTTGTCTATCAGTTCCTGCTGGTGCCCTGGACGGGTGCGTGCAGCCACATGCCGACGCCCCCGCCCAACCAGATTGTCTTGGTCACGCCGGCTCGTCCCTACAAGATGTCCGAGGCGTATCAGCCTGTCGCGGTCACCGGCGCGCTGAAGCCGGACATGGAGAAGAGCCAGCTGTTCATCCTCGACGGCGTCAGCGTCATCCAGTCTGGCTACAGCGTCCGCAAGGCAGATGTGGTCGCTGTCGGCAGCGTGCCGGACACCGTCACCCTGCCGGTCAATTCTCCCTGGAGTTTCCTCAACAAAAAGAAGAACTAAGCAGGACAACCTGCTGCAGCTCAGGCGGCGTTGGCACCCGATTCCTTGTCCAGCACCATGTAGTCGAGCGGGATTTCGGTCGTGTACTTGATCTGCTCCATGGCGAAGGAAGACGACACGTCACGGATTTCGATCTTGGCGATCAGACGCTTGTAGAAGGCGTCGTAGGCGGCGATGTCGGGCACCACGACACGCAGGAGATAGTCGACGTCGCCGCTCATGCGGTAGAACTCGACCACCTCGGGAAACTCCTGGATGACTTCCGAGAAACGCCGCAGCCATTCATGGCTGTGCGAATTGGTGCGGATCGACACGAAGACGGTGACGCGCACATTGACCTTTTCATGGTCGAGAATGGCAACGCGCCGCTTGATGACGCCCTCCTCCTCGAGCTTCTGGATGCGCCGCCAGCAAGGTGTTGTCGACAGCCCGACTTTCTTGGCGACGTCGGCGACCGCGAGTGTCGCGTCCTCCTGCAAAAGGCGGAGGATTTTTCTATCGAGGCGATCCATATCGTGCTCCCAAAGGAATAGAATGCCTATACTCTGCCTTATCCAGGCCTTTCACAAGAAAGGAATTCTGCTGATCGGGCAAAAAGCGAGTGATTTCTTGCTGAAAGGTCAGCCGAGGCGATAGCGGATTTCCGAACGCAGAAAAGGCAGCAAATCCATTTCAAACCATGGATTCTTCTTCAGCCAGCCGGTGTTGCGCCACGAGGGATGCGGCAGCGGCAACACTTTCGGACCGACGGAATTCTCCCAGATGGAGCGCCAATCCATGACCGTTTCCGTCAGGGA
>NZ_RZQY01000785.1:0-2530 GCF_003998575.1 Mesorhizobium sp. M7A.F.Ca.CA.001.10.2.1
GTCAAATGGTAAGGCTGGCCATGATCCCGAAAAACAGTTTCGGGGTCATGGTCAGACAGAGAGCCTAATTGCTGGAGCGCATCGCCACCGTGGCGATGCCGGCGCCGACCAGCAGCGTGCCGCCGGTGCGGTTGAAGATGCGGATCGCCTTGGGATTGCGCACCACGTTGCGTGCGCGTGAGGCGATCAGCGCATAGCCAAAGGCATTGGCGAAGGCGAGCGCCAGGAAGGTCGTCTCGAAGATCAGCATCTGCGTCCAGAAATCGGCGTGCCGGTCGAGGAACTGCGGCAGAAAGGCGACGAAGAAGGTGATGCTTTTCGGGTTGAGCGCGGTGACCAGCCAGGCGTGCGCCATCATCTTGGCCGAGGAGACCGCGTCGGTGCGCGGTTCGGCTTTCAGCGCGCCGCCGGCGCGAAACAGTTTCACGCCGAGATAGATCAGATAGCCGGCGCCGATCAGCTTCAGGATGGTGAAGACACCAGCCGAAGCTGCCAGCAGCGCGCCGATACCCAGCATCGACAAGGTCATCGCGGTGAAGTCGCCCAGCGCCACGCCGATTGCCATCGGCAGAGCGGTACGCCAGCCCTGGCCCAGCGCGTAGGACACGACGAGAAGGATGGTCGGACCCGGAATGATGAGGAGGATCGTCGACGCGGCGGCGAAGGCGGCCCAGTTTTCGAAGGACATGCTCGTCTCCCTTGAGCTTAAAGAAGAGGATAAATCCTTAGGCCCAGGAGAATGTAAAGAGGCGATTTCCCTGACTGCGCCAGCGGCAGATCGGTGTCAGTTCGCGCCGCTCAGCGTGCTCACGATATCGGCCAGGCTGACATTGGCACCGAGAACGGTTGCCGCCGCGACAATGGCAGCGGCAAAAAGCTTGATGTCGGTTTTTAAGATCTTGCACATGGAGGCCCCTCGCTGATGGTTTGAGGAGTAGGAAACGCCGGCCCGACCGAGGTCTCTTTGTGCAGCAGCCTTCGTTCAAGCCCAGGCAAGAAGGTCGGACATCGTCAAGGCCATGCGCAAATGCAGGCTGTGCAATGTCTTCACGCTTTATCAACCATGAATGATGAAAATGCCCGCTATCCGGCCGGACCGTGCTTCCCGCCGACAGCGTAGGGTCTGGGTATATGCGTGAGTTGCCGCAAGGTCTGACGCCGCCGCGAAATGGCGACGCAATCGAAACCGATCATCATCTTTCCCGCCGCGCCATCCTGTCCGGGGCAGGGGCGCTCGCGCTGCTGAGCGCCGCCGGTTGCTCGACCTCGGGCTTGGGTCTGCCGGAGCTCGAGCTCGACGACGTCACCACGGGTTCCGTGCGGCCGATCCGGCCAAGCATCAGCGTCGACAAGAACATCACCAGCCCCGGCGTCATGTATGCCGGGCTGACCGACGGCGGCTTCAACGTGCCGGAAGTGCCATATCTGAAGGTCAAGCCGGAATTCCGCCGCCAGATCGTCGTCGACACGACAGGCGAGGCGCCCGGCACCATCGTCGTCCATCTCAAGGAGCGCATGCTCTATCTCGTCCAGCCGGGTGGCGACGCCATTCGCTACGGCGTCGGCATCGGCAAGGATGGCTTCCGCTGGTCGGGTCGCGCCAACATCCAGTACGGCAGGGAATGGCCGACCTGGACGCCGCCGCCAGAGATGATTGCCCGCAAGCCTGAACTGGTGAAATGGCAAGCCGGACAGCCCGGCGGCCTCACCAATCCGCTCGGCGCGCGTGCCCTCTACATCTACCAGGACGGCAAGGACACCGGCTATCGCATCCACGGCTCGCCCGAATGGTGGAGCATCGGCCAGGCGATGTCGTCGGGCTGCGTGCGCCTGATCAACCAGGACATCATCGACCTCTACAGCCGCGTCTCCAAGAAAAATCCGGTCGTCGTCGTCTGACGCTTATGCGGCGTGTTGGCGCCGCTCGAAACTCCCGTTGCGCGATGCGGCAAGACAGGCCAAGGTGCCTTGAAAACCATCGCGCCGGGAGAAATCAAGCATGGCTGGAACGTTTGTCATCGCGCAGGGCGGCGGCCCAACCGCCGTCATCAACCAGACGGTTGTCGGGGCGACACTGGAGATCCGCAAGCGGCATCCAGGTGCCAAGGTGCTGGGCTCAATCCATGGCGTGCGCGGCATCCGTGACGGCAATTATGTCGACCTTTCCGCCATCCCCGAGGACCGGCTGCGGCTGATTGCCGGCACGCCGAGCGCCGCCCTCGGCTCGACCCGCGACAAGCCCGACGCCGCCTATTGCGATGTCATCCTCAACGGCCTGAAGAAGGCCGGCGCCGACGCCTTCATCTATATCGGCGGCAACGACACGTCGGGTACCCAGCAGATCCTGACCGATGCCGCCGGCGGCTCAATTGCCTTCGTCCATGCGCCAAAAACCATCGACAATGATCTCGAGGAAAACGACCACACGCCGGGCTTCATTTCGGCGGCCGAGTTCGTCGCCGGCGCCTTCCTGTCGGTCGATCTCGATTTTCGTGCGCTGCCCGGCATCTATGTCGGCATCGTCATGGGC
>NZ_RZQY01000786.1:0-2527 GCF_003998575.1 Mesorhizobium sp. M7A.F.Ca.CA.001.10.2.1
GGCGAGGATGAACTGCAGGACACCGGCCAGAAAACCCGGCTCGCTGGCGGCTTTGCGGATCGAATGGACCTCTATGCCGGTGATTGCCAGAAAGCGCGGCAGAAGCTCCGGATCGGAGGCGACGAAGCCCAGGGCCTTCACGGCAATCGATTCCGCTTCTTCGCGCATTGACGCTGCGTTTGCCATCACTACCTTCGGTGTGTGGAATGAGTCTCTCCCGCAGTAATGGCAAGAGTTGCTTGCGGCAAGCCATTAGAGCGTGGCGCGCCCTTTGGACGCGCAGGGGACGAGGTGGAATTCGCGCTGTTTTCCAGCCGCGGATTTCCGTTTCGTCAATCATATTGCCGTAAAGTGAAGCAGGGTTTGATGCGTTCAGACATGGGCGCATGACGGTTGCCTTCGAAGCGGAAGGGCAGCCGGGACGGGAAATCGATGCCGAAGAAGGTTATGATCGTCGAAGACAATGAGCTCAATATGAAGCTCTTTCGGGACCTCATCGAGGCAAGCGGTTACGAGACCGTGCGCACCCGAAACGGTCTGGAAGCGCTCGATTTGGCGCGCCAGCACAAGCCGGATCTGATCCTGATGGATATCCAATTGCCTGAAGTGTCGGGGCTTGAAGTGACCAAATGGCTGAAGGAAGACGACGAACTGCACGTCATCCCGGTCATTGCGGTGACCGCCTTCGCCATGAAGGGCGACGAGGAACGTATCCGCCAGGGCGGCTGCGAGGCTTATATTTCTAAGCCGATCTCGGTGCCGCGTTTCATCGAAACCATCAAATCCTATCTGGGCGATGCGTGATGTGCCCCTTCAGCCGAGCCGGAGCCTTGTGAAATGACTGCTCGGATCCTCGTCGTCGACGATATCCCTGCCAATGTGCGGCTGCTGGAAGTGCGGCTGCTGGCCGAATATTTCGAAGTGCTGACCGCCACCAACGGGCCGGATGCGATAGAGACCTGCGAGAACGGCAAGGTCGATGTCGTGCTGCTCGACGTGATGATGCCTGATATGGACGGCTTCGAGGTCTGTCGGCGGCTGAAGAGCGATCCGGCGACATCGCACATTCCGGTGGTGATGATCACCGCGCTCGATCAGGTCTCCGACCGCGTCCGCGGGCTCGAGGCCGGTGCCGACGACTTCCTGACCAAGCCGGTCAACGACCTGCAGCTTATGACGCGCGTCAAGAGCCTGGTTCGCCTGAAGTCGCTGACCGACGAGTTGCGGCTGCGCGCCTCGACGACGCGCAACATCGGCATCGAGGAGTTGCTCAGCCGCAATTTCGCATCCGAGGACACGACGCCTAAAGTGCTTTTGATCGACGAGCGCAAATCATCCGTTGAGCGCATCCAGAAGATGCTGCGCGACCGGGCCGACCTCGACGTCACACATGATCCGCATGCCGGTTTCTTCCAGGCCGCCGAGACGTCCTATGAATGCGTGATGATCTCGACCGCGTTCGCCGATTTCGATCCGCTGAGGCTCTGTTCGCAGTTGCGCTCGCTCGATCGCACCCGTTTCGTGCCGATCATCCTGCTGGCGGAGGAGGGCGAGGAGGAACGCATCATCCGCGGCCTCGAACTCGGCATCAATGATTATCTGATGCGGCCGATCGACCAGCAGGAGTTGACGGCGCGGCTGCGCACCCAGGTGCGCCGCAAGCGTTACAACGACCAGCTGCGCGCCAGCGTCACCCAGACCATCGAAATGGCGGTGACCGATGGACTGACCGGGCTGCACAACCGCCGCTATCTGGACAGCCACCTGCAGACGCTGTTCGATCGCGCCGTAGCGCGGCGCCGGCCGCTGTCGGTGATGATCACCGACCTCGACCGCTTCAAGGCGATCAACGATGCGCACGGTCATGACGGCGGCGACGAGGTTCTGCGGGAATTCGCACGACGGCTGCGCAAGAATGTCAGGGGTATCGACCTTGCCTGCCGCTTTGGCGGCGAGGAGTTCGTCGTGGTGATGCCGGACACCGAGGGCGCGGTGGCCGAGAAGGTAGCCGAACGCATTCGCGCCGAAATCGCCCAGGCGGCTTTCGCCATCGGGCAGGACGGCAAGGCGATCGAAGTCACGGTCAGCGTCGGCGTGTCGTCGGTGCTGAAGGGCGTGGACACGGTGGCGGCGCTGATGAAGCGTGCCGATCTCGCGCTCTACGAAGCCAAAAGCGGCGGCCGAAATCGCGTCGTCGCCAAGGCGGCGTAGCGATCCAGCCCCGATTATCCTGTCAACCCGACAGGGTTACCCGTTTACCTTAATCCAAGCGATTCGCGAGCCTTGGTTAAGAAACTGTTGATTTTCATAAGCTCTTGCGCAACTGTGCAGGCCAAGACGAAGCCGGCACGAGGATAGAAAACCGGCTCCGATCCTGGGAATACCCCATGATGCTCAGGTCCGCCGCATCTCCTGGGTCCGTGGGGTCGGCCGGCCGGCGCTGGCACATAGTGGCCTCCTCGTACCGCTGCCAAACGCCGACCGGCCCCCTTCTCTCCAAAAGAACATCAGAACTCCGTGCCAAAGC
>NZ_RZQY01000787.1:0-2520 GCF_003998575.1 Mesorhizobium sp. M7A.F.Ca.CA.001.10.2.1
GATGCGCTCGTCCAGTCCGCCATAGTGCAACAGCAAGGCCGCCTTGATCTTGGATACATCGGCGGCCTTCGGTTGCATGCCGTAATAGGCAACGCCGGCACTGAGATCGGGCGCGTTGATGGCCAGCATGTTGACCGTGCCGCCACCCCAGCAGAAGCCGATGGCGCCGACCTTGCCGTTGCCGTCCTTGTCGCTCTTGAGGAAAGCGACGGTCGCGACACCGTTGGCGATGGTCTGCGCCGGATCGAGCTTGGCGAACATGTCGCGCGCCTTGTCTTCATCGGTTGGCGTTCCGCCGAGCGGCGACAGAAAATCCGGCGCCAGCGCCACGAACCCCTCCAGCGCCACGCGTCGCGTCACATCGCGGATATGCGGGTTGAGCCCCCTGTTCTCATGCACGACGATCACCGTGCCGAGCTTGCCCGCCTTGTCCACCGGCTTGACCAGGTAGCCCTTCATTTCGCCGCTGCTGCCGGGATAGCTGATGTCCTCGCCCTTCACCCGCGGATCGTTGTCGGCGACAACAGCCGCTTGCGCCGAATTTGCCGCCAGAAGCGGCGCGATCGCGGCCGCCGCCGCACCCGATCCGGCAAGCCGGGTCAACTGCTCCATGAACCGGCGGCGATCGAGCGTCAGATGCGTGTATTCGTCATAGGCGTCGATCATCGCCTGGGTGATGGCGGGCTTGGCGTCGGGTTTCGTCATGGATAGGTCCTCTGCTTCGGGCTTTAATTCCCAGCTACATAGGGACCAAGCCGGCATGATCCAGTCGAGCACTCATCGCGGCCGCCGATTGCCTCAGGGCGCAGGGCGCCGGCCGCGCCCGAGCAGTAAAGCCGGCGCCATGCGCGGCCGTGTCATCACTTTTTGGTCATTGGCGATAAATCCTGCTGGCGCTGCCACAATCGTGAGGGAAGGTGGCTATCGCCCAGTATCTTGGCCGTGTGCCCACACGTCAGACCCAGAAGGAAGCGATGACCATGACCATGCCTTCCCCGATCCTCGCCAGCGCGCTCGTCCTTTCGGCGAGTGCCGCTTTGGCCCTGTGCTCGATGGTTCTGAACGCAGGCAGACGATCGTTGATCAGGGTCCGCACTGAGCGGAACCGCAACACGAAAACCCAGGGCTGAGTGACGCCATGAACGTCCAGGACATCGTCAACACCGTTTCGCAGAAGGCGGACCTCGACCAGGCGACGACGGAGAAAGTCGTCGGCACCATCTTCTCGGTGCTCGAACACGAGGCGGAAGGCACCAGCGCCTCGGCGTTCTTCGCCAGGATCCCCGGCGCCGACGACCTCGCCCATCAATATGACGTCATGGCTGCCGCTCCGGCCGGCGGCGGCGGTTTTTTGTCGTCGTTGCAGGGCGCGCTTGGCGGCGTTCTCGGCGAGAAGGCCGGCGCGCTGATCAACGGCGTCGCCGCGCTCAAGGCATCCGGGCTCGACATGGCGCAGATCCAGAAGGCCGGCGCGACGCTGATCCAGCAGGCCGAAGCCGCCGCCGGCCCCGACCTGACCAACAAGGTGCTCGGCTCGGTGCCCAGCCTGAAGGGCCATCTGGGGATTGGCTGATCGACAATCGGGCCGATCGGAAGATTTGCCGCCCCTCATCGCCCAGTCGGGCACTTTTCCCCGTCACTATGCGGGGAAAAGATACCGGCACAGATGATGGGCGGCGCGACCTCTGAGAGATCGCGCGCCCTGCGCCCCTACTTCGGCAGCGCGTAGGCGATCACATAGTCCCCGGGCTTGGTGCCGACCGAACCGTGGCCGCCGGCGACGATGACCACGAACTGGCGGCCGTCGGCCACCGTATAGGTCATCGGCGTCGATTGCCCGCCGGCCGGCAGCCGCGCCTGCCACAGCTGCTTGCCCGATGTCAGGTCGTAGGCGCGCAGATAGTCGTCGACCGCCGCCCCCAGGAAGGCGACGCCGCCAGCGGTGATCATCGGCCCGCCAATGCCCGGCACCCCGACCTTCAGCGGCAGCGGCAGCGGCGTCATATCGTAGACGGTGCCGTTGCGATGCATGTAGGCGATCTTGCCGGTCCTGAGATCGGCGCCGGCGACATAGCCCCAGGGCGGCGCCTGGCAAGGAATGCCGAGCGGCGACAGGAACGGTCCCATCACCACCGCATAGGGCGCGCCCTCGTTGCGGTTCAGCCCCTGCTCGCTGCCGCGCCCTTCGTCCGGTGGCGGCACCTGATCGCGCGGAATGAGCTCCGACTTGAACGCCAGATAGGTCGGCATGCCGAACAGCACCTGCCGGACCGGGTCGACGGCGACGCCACCCCAGTTGAAGGTGCCGAAGTTGCCGGGGTAGATCAGCGAGCCCTGGACGGAAGGCGGCGTATAGCGACCCTCATAGCGCAGGCCCTGGAATTCGATCCGGCAGGCCAACTGGTCGAACATGGTTAGGCCCCACATGTCGGCACCGGTGAGCGGCTTCGGCATGAAGGTAAGGTCGGAGACCGGCTGCGTTGGCGATGTGTGGTCACCTTCGATCGCGCCGCCGGGCGC
>NZ_RZQY01000788.1:0-2511 GCF_003998575.1 Mesorhizobium sp. M7A.F.Ca.CA.001.10.2.1
ACAGGCAGCCACCCTGAAGGCCGCGCCGGTCAAGCCGACCAGCCCGGGTGTCATCGCCGCCCCGAGCGGCGGCGCCACCGAAGACCATTACTGCAAGAACGGCCATGCAAAATTCGCCAATTGCAGCGCCGATTTCGTCGCCGCCTGCAAGAAGGTTGGTGGCACCATGTCGGATGTTCAGGGCTGGGGTGGGCGTACTTGCTTCACGCCCTCCTGATACCGTCTCAGGTCAGGCCGCTCCGTCGGCCCCTGACTTCGCATGGATGTCACCCGGAAAACCCCGCTTCGGCGGGGTTTTCTGCGTTTTGACGCACAATGAATAAAACATTCTTGTTTTGGTCAACTTTTGTTTATTTGACTTCGGCCGACCCGACCGGCCGTTTGCGCTGATTGAGCAAAACAGAGGAGCTATAATGTCGGCAAGCACGGACAACCCCCGCAACGCCCTTGTCATCCCGGTCCTTGGCAGGTTTTACGCGGCTCTGCACGATGGTGCCGAAACCGTTCTTCGCGTCGTCGCCGGCGGGTTTTTCGCCATCCATGGTTCGCAGAAGATCACCAATCCTTTCGGCGCTGCCGAGATGGTCGAGGGTCTCGGTTTCTATCCGGGCGCGTTGTGGTCGTTGCTTCTGGCCTGCACTGAATTCTTCGGCGGCATCTTCATTGCCATCGGGTTTTTGACGCGGCCGGCCGCCTTTGCCGGCCTGTTCGTGCTGCTGGTCACGGTCTGGTTCCACTGGGTCACGATGGACCAAGGCTATTCGGGCGCGGAAAAGTCGCTGCTTTGGGCGGCGATCCTGCTCTTCTTCGTCATTCGCGGCGGCAACCGCCATTCGGTCGACGCCCGTATGGGCAAAGCGTTCTGACAGGCTGATAGCGACGACGCGTCGCCCTTTGCCTTTGGCACGAAACGGATTATGAAACGGCTTCAGCCAAGCTTGCGAGCGCCGGAGCCAGCCATGACCGAAATCCTGCAGACCCCAAAGCTCGTCGTCGTCTTTGGCGGGTCAGGCTTTGTCGGCCGCCATGTCGTGCGCGCGTTGGCCAAGCGCGGCTATCGCATCCGGGTCGCCTGCCGGCGGCCCGATCTTGCCGGCCATTTGCAGCCGCTTGGCAATGTCGGCCAGATCCAGCCGGTGCAGGCCAATGTGCGCGTGCGCTGGTCGGTAGACCGCGCCGTGCAGGGCGCCGACCACGTCGTCAATCTGGTCGCCATCCTGCATGAGAGCGGCCGGCAGAAATTCTCCGCCGTGCACGAGTTCGGCGCCCGCGCAGTGGCCGAGGCCGCACGCTCGGTCGGCGCCGGCCTGACCCACATTTCTGCGCTTGGCGCCGATCTGGACTCCGAATCAGACTACGCGCGCACCAAGGCGCTTGGCGAAAAGGCTGTGCTGGAGACGATCAAGGACGCCGTGATCTTCCGGCCGTCGATCAATTTCGGACCCGAAGACGGCTTCTTCAACCGCTTCGCCAACATGGCGCGCTATTCGCCGGTGCTGCCGCTGATCGGCGGCGGCCAGACCAAGTTCCAGCCGGTCTATGTCGGCGACGTGGCCGAAGCGGTGGCGCGCTCGGTCGACGGCAAGGTGGATGGCGGCCAGATCTATGAACTTGGTGGACCGAAGGTGCTCACCTTCAAGCAGTGCATGGAAGAGCTGCTCGACGTGATCGAGCGCAAGCGGCTGCTGGTGCCGGTGCCGTGGTGGGTGGCCAACATCCAGGCCTCGATCCTCGGTCTGTTGCCCAATCCGCTGCTGACCAAGGACCAGGTGACGCAGTTGCGCGAGCACAACATCGTTTCGGACGCCGCCAACAAGACCAACAGGACGCTTGCAGGGCTCGGCATCCAGCCGCAATCGATCGCGACGATCCTGCCCAGCTATCTCTGGCGCTACCGCGCCGCCGGCCAGTTCCAGCAACGCAAGCCTGCTGCTTAATTTATCACAACCGTCTGAAGCTGTGTCTCATGCCTGTCGCGGCGTGACCCGCATCGGCAGACCGCCTTGCGGCTGCGTGGTCAGTTTCTGTACAGGCCAGGGTTTGGTTTCGGCTGTCGTGTCGAAGCGGAAGCGCGACAGCATGATCGCCAGCGCGATGATCGCCTCCTGCATGGCGAAGCTGGCGCCGATGCAGACGCGCGGACCCGCGCCAAACGGCAGATACTGGAAGCGGTCGATCTTTTCGCGATTTCCCGGATGGAAGCGCTCCGGCAGGAAGGCATCCGGCCGGTCCCACAGTTTCCTGTGGCGATGCACGACCCAGGGCATCACCAGCACCGCGGCGTGCTTGGGGATATGAAGATCCTTCCACATTTCCGGTTCGATCGGCTCGCGGTTGATCGACGGCGCCGGCGGATACAGCCTGAGCGCTTCGTCGAAAGCCGCACGCGTGAACGGCATGGCATCGAGCCATTTCGTCGGATCGGGCTCGCGCGCCAACACCTGGTCGATCTCCTGCTCGACCCGGTCGCGCTCCCACGGCGATTCAGCCAGGCAATACATTGTCCCGCCC
>NZ_RZQY01000789.1:0-2506 GCF_003998575.1 Mesorhizobium sp. M7A.F.Ca.CA.001.10.2.1
CCGCCAGGCCTTAGACAGGCCTTCATCTTGCCGAAAAACACCGGCCAGTATTTCTCGCCGACCGCCTCGAACATCTCGATCGAGGCGATGCGGTCATAGGTGCCGGTTTCGTCGCGATAATCCTGCAGCTTGATGTCGACCTTGTCGGCAAGACCAGCCCTGGCGATGCGAGCCGTGGCAAAATCGTGCTGCTCGCGGCTGATCGTCAGCCCGGTCACGCGGCAGCCGATCTCGCGCGCCGCGAATTCGGCGAAGCCACCCCAGCCGCAACCGATTTCCAGCACATGGTCCTTCGGACCGATCCCTGTATCCTTCGCCAGAGCGCGATATTTGGCGGCCTGGGCGCCTTCCAGGTCGTTGGCACCGGTCGTGTAGAGCGCCGAGGAATAGGTCATGCTCGGATCGAGCCATTCCTTGTAGAAGGCGTTGCCGAGGTCGTAATGCGCCGAGATATTGCGTTTCGAACCGGTGCGCGTGTTCTGGTTGAACCAGTGGCGGATGCGCTGGACGGTGTTGATCAGCCAACTGGTGCCGCCCGCGATACGCTCGCCAATGACCGAATTGACCACGAACAGCTCCAGGAAGCTGGTCACATCAGGGCTTTCCCAATCGCCGTCCATATAGGATTCGGCAACGCCGATCGTGCCGCCGGAAAAGGCGCGGCCGGGCAAGCGCCAATTCTTCAGCACCAGTTCGGCATCCGGGCCAGGTCCCTTGCCGCCGACGAGCACGGCGCGGCCGTCCGGCAGCCTCACCCTGAGCGAACCGCGAGGCAGGTTCATCGCCGCCGACAGCACCATGCGCGCTTTCGCCGGCAGACCTTTGACGATCTCCGCGAAGTTGAATTCATCGAGCCTGACCGCGTCGCTCAATGCTACGCCAACATGTTCCTTTTGCGCCATCTCATGCCCCTGGATTTCCGCGGTGCCGGCGCAAATTGCCGGACCACGGTTCTCTTGGATCATTCGCCAGCTTCGAACGCCGCCGCGACCGGTTCGTCGGCGAGCGGGCTCGAACGAAGTGCGCGCCCCCTACCAGAGCTTCAGCGCTTCCCGGTGAATCCGTGCGACAATCTTCCACGTCATGCGGGGAAACTTCAAGGGGCAGGCTGCAAGCGGGGCTGTGCCAAGCAGATTGCTCCCGCCGGCGGGCATCTGTGCCTGTGCACAGCCAAGGCGCAGCGCGTCAAAAAACGCCTATGACCGCAGAATTCCTTGTGCGATAGATTTAGCCATGCGTTATGTAATCGTCATTGCCGCCATCGCATTTTTTTTGATCTGGGATGGCATGTACAATCAGGGCCGCTATCTCGACACCGCTGTGAGAGAGCTTAGCCATGTTGTGCGATATGTTACCAGCAAAGCTTAACTCCAGTGGCAGCAGCCGCGACATCCTTGTCGATTGACGCCAACGTCCTGCCGTCACAAAAGACCCCGGCACTTTGATCGAGGAGGCGGGGTTGATCCGGCATATCGTTTTCTTCAGCGCGCGGCGAAAAGAGGATGTCGAGGCCGTGCGCACCGGCTTGCTGGCGCTCGGCGACATTCCTCATTCCAGCCTGTTCGAGGTCACGCTCAACACCAAGGTGGACCCGCTGTCCGATGAGGTCGACGTGGTCGTCTATGCGGAGTTCGCCGATGACGCCGCGCTGGCCGCCTACAAGGCGCACCCGCTCTACGCGCAGACCACCAGCAAGGTCAAACCAATGCGTGAACTGCGCTATTCCGCCGATGTCGTCGCGGGGAGCTGATCGAACCTTGCTCCAAGGGCGCCTTTCGACGGCCGGTGAATTGACGGGCGAACTGGCCGGTATTGCGATCAAGTCTTGAACGGCTTTGCGGAATGATGCACATCGCGCCTGCATGACCAAAACCGCAGCCGCAGGCACTCATCCGCTCGATCATCTGGTGCTGCCGACGCACAGCCTCGATGTGGCGCGAGGCCGGCTCACCGCGCTTGGCTTCGTCGTTGCCCCGGCCGGTATCCATCCGTTCGGAACGGAAAACTGCTGTGTTTTCCTGGCCGACGGCACCTATCTCGAACCTTTGGCGGTCGGCGACGAGCAGGTGGCGGCAAAGGCTATCGCAGACGGCAATGTCTTCGTCGCGCGTGATCGCGCCTATCGCGACAGCAACGGCGACGAGGGATTTTCCGCCATTGTTCTGGGCACGGGCAATGCCGATGCCGACCATGCACGCTATGTCGATGCCGGCATCTCGGCGGGAGACATGCTGGGTTTTTCGCGCGCCTTCACCGACCCGGCCGGCAAAAGCGACGTCGCGTCGTTCAAGCTCGCCTTTGCGGCCGGAGCCGAGGCCACGGACGCCTTCCTGTTTGCCTGCGAGCGGGTCAACGCGCCTGATGTTGATCGCACGGCTTTGCAGGCCCACGCCAACGGCGCGACCGGAATTGTCGAGATCTTGGCGGTCAGCGATGCGCCCGGAAAGCAGCATGGGCTGATTTCCGTGGCGGTGGATGATCCGGCCGCCGACGGGCAGGGCGGCAT
>NZ_RZQY01000078.1:0-14808 GCF_003998575.1 Mesorhizobium sp. M7A.F.Ca.CA.001.10.2.1
GGGGAAAACTCCGTGGGGCAGATAATTCGAGCGACAAACGGCGCAATGCGCCGTTTGCGCAGGGGTTCAGGCCGATGCCTTGATCTTCAGGCTATCGAGATAGGCGGACGGGTTGGCCGGATCGAAGATCTTGCCGTCGAAGAAGGTCTCGACGCCGCGCGACGACGACGCCGGAACGTCGGCAGCCGCAACGCCGAGATCCTTGGCCGCTTCGCGCCACAAATCCTCGCGGTTGACCTGATCGACCAGCGCCTTGATGTCGGTGGTCGGCGCGAACTTGCCCCAGCGGATGTTCTCGGCGAGGAACCACGTGTCGTGGCTCTTGAAAGGATAGGAGACGCCGCCCTTCCAGAACTTCATGGAGAGATCGGTGCCGTTGGCGACGCGGCCATTGCCGTAGTTGATGTCGCCCTTGAGGCGGCCGATGATGTCGGCGACGGGCACGTTCATCCATTGCCGCTTGCCGATGATGGCGGCCATCTCGTCCTTGTTCTCAGCGGCCTCGCACCATTGCTGGGCTTCCATGACGGCCATCAGGATCGCCTTGGTGGCGTTCGGGTATTTCTCGATGAATTCGGCACGCAGGCCGAGCGCCTTTTCCGGATGGCCCTTCCACAATTCGCCCGTCGTGGCGGCGGTGAAGCCGACGCCCTGATGGACGAGCTGCTCGTTCCACGGTTCGCCGACGCAGAACACGTCCATGTTGCCGACCTTCATGTTGGCCACCATCTGCGGCGGCGGCACGACGATGGTCGAGACGTCCTTGTCGGGATCGATGCCACCGGCCGCCAGCCAGTAGCGCAGCCACAAATCATGCGTGCCGCCCGGGAAGGTCATGGCGGCCTTGATTTCCTTACCGGCCGCCTTCTTGGCGGCAAAAGCATCTTTCAGCTTCGAGGCGTCGAGACCGACACCGGTGCCGGCATATTCCTGGGCGACCGAAATGCCTTGGCAGTCGTAGTTGAGCCGCGCCACGATCGCCATCGGCATCGGCTGGTTGTTCTGCGTCACCTTGCCCGTGTGCATGAGGTAAGGCAGCGGCGTCAGGATATGGGCGCCGTCGATGCCGTTGGCCGCGCCGCCGAGCATCAGATTGTCGCGTGTCGCACCCCAGGAGGCCTGCTTGAGCACCTCGACATCGGGCATGCCGAACTTGGCGAACAGCCCCTTCTCCTTGGCGATCATCAGCGGTGCCGCATCGGTGAGGGCAATGAAGCCGAGCTTGGCGCCGGTGACCTCCGGAGTGGCGGTCGCAGCATAGGCGCCGGAAGGGAAGAGCTTGCGGGCCGCCACGAACAGGCCGGCCGTCATCGCGCTGCTGACGAGAAAATCGCGGCGCGTCATGTCCTTGAGGGTCGTTCCAGTCCTGATCCGTTTCGTCATCGTCGTCTCCGGTTGGGCGCGGCTTGGGATCCGCGTCGTCGATTGCGTGTTGATCAAAACAAAAAAGCCGCCAGCCAGGTCTTCGCGTCCGGGTGACCGGGAGCGCGCATTAACCTGAGCGGCAGCTTTGCCTGTGGCGCCCGTCATTGGACGCCTGTTCCGTGACCCGCGAAGGGCCTGTCTATTTCAAAGCAGGAACCGTGCCAGTTTTGAGAGAGGTGAAAAAGATCAATTAAATCAGCAACCCGCGCCGATCGCGGACGCACCGGGTCGTATGGCCGGAAGGCCAAAGATTGTTCATTCGGGCAATCGCGCGCACAATTTTTGTGCAATGCACAAGAATGACGCGGAAATGATCAGGCTTCCGCGCGAGCCGATTTCTGGCCGGTAATGTAGGCGTCGACCTCGTCCGGATCGAAGATCTGGCCGTCGAAGAAACCGTCCGGACCGAGCACAAGGCCGGCGCCTGTCGCGCCGACCGCGGTGGCAACTTGGAGCGCACCCTCGACTTTCGAATTGGCGCCGGGAAGCGCCACACCAAGCGGCTTCAGAGCCGAACGGTAGAGGTCGGGCCGGTAGCAGTTGCGGGCGATGGCAAGGTTTTCCGGCGTGTGCGCCACGTGCCCCCAGCGCACCATCTGCGTGTAGAACCACAGCGCATGGCTCTTCCATGGAAAGTTCGCTGCCTTGTCGAACGGGAGGAAGAAGTCGTCGATGGTCCGCTCCGCGCCGCCGCCCAGTCGGAGATGACCGGTCAGGATCGGCATCTGCACGGCCGGCGGCAGACCGAGAAAGCCGGCCTGCGCCATCACAGCTGCCAATTCGCCACGGTTGGCCGGATCCTGGCACCAGCGCGCCGAGTGATGCAGCGCACGCAGCAGCGCCGCCAGTGCCTCGGGGTTTTCGTCTGCCCACGCCTTGCGTACGCCGATTACCTTCTCCGGGCTGTTACGCCATATCCGCGCCTTGACGGTGACGATATGCCCGGTGCCGGCGGCAACCGCAGCACTGTTCCAGGGTTCGCCTGCGCAGTACCCGTCGATGCGGCCGGTGGCCAGCGCATCCGCCATGAAGGGCGGCGGCACGATGACGATCTCGATTTCGCGCGCCGGATCGATGCCGCAGGCGGCGAGCCAATAGCGCAATTCGTAATTGTGCCCGGAATGCGGATGCACCACGGCGAAGCGCAGCGGGTCGCCACCGGCCGCAGCGCGCTCGCGAATGAGCGCGCGCAACGCCGCACCGGCGCGCGCCGGATCAAGATCGGCTTCGGCGCCCTGCGCCACCATTCCGGCCCAGACGGTGTTGGAGACGGTGACGCAATTGCCGCCGAGCCCGAGCGAGAACGGCACGATGGTTTCCGAAGCGAGTGGCGTCAGCCCGAGATTGCAGGCGAGCGGCATCGGTCCCAGCATATGCGCGAGATGAAAGTGACCGATGGCGATGCGGTCGCGGATGTTGGCCCAGGACGTCTCGCGGTGTAGGGTGAGGTCGATGCCTTCTCGTGCGGCAAAGCCAAGCTCCCCGGCCGCGACCAGCACGGCGCTGTCGAAAAGCGGCATGAAACCGGCGGTGATCTGGTGCGCAGCAGTCATGCTCATTCGTCCTCCGGCGGCCCCAGCAGCCCGGCGGCAGTCACCAGGCTCTGGGCGATGTCGCCGATCTTGCGGTTCTGGTTCATCGCCGTCTTGCGCAGCAGCGTGTAGGCCGCCTCTTCGGAGAGGCCGCGCGACTTCATCAATATGCCCTTGGCACGATCGATCACCTTACGGCTCTCTAGCTCGCCGCGAACCTCTTCCAGTTCGCGCGCCATGCGCGAAAAAGCGTTGAAGCGGCTTACCGCCATGTCGAGGATCGGCTTGACGCGCTCTTGCCGCAGACCGTCGACGACATAGGCCGAAACGCCGGCATCGACCGCCGCCTCGATCGAGGCCTGATCGGAGCGGTCGACGAACATGGCGATCGGCCGTTTCACGGCGCGCGACAGCTGGAACATGTTTTCCAGCATGTCGCGGTTCGGATTCTCGAGATCGATGACGATGACATCGGGCTCGATCTCGGCGATCCGCCGCGCAATGCCGGTCACGTCATGGATGACGGTGACTCGCTCATGGCCGGCCTCGCGCAATCCCGCCTCGATGATCGCGGCGCGGATGCGGTTTTCATCGATCACCAGGACGGCGAGTGCGGTTCGAACCATGCCTGCATTGTGACCAAGCGAAGGAATTGTGCAATGCAGTATGGTTGAACAACCCGATATTCGCTGACCGGGCCGCCGGCGTCTAATCCGCCGCCAACGCCGTGACCTCGCGGCGGAAGGGCAGTGCGTCGCCGATATCGGCTTCGTCCAGCTCGCGGGCGAAACGGTGGCCGGCGTAGGTTGCCCAGGCGATCGGACCCGGCGCCCCGGCATCGCCGATGATTTTGATCGAGCGGATGCCGCTATCGGCCCATTGATCTCGCCGCGCCTTCAGTTCGCACCAGACGCCATCGTCCTGTTGGCGCGACGTCACGAGCACGACGGCGTCCGCGGCGAAGTCGCGTTGGCTGCCCGTATAGGCGCACGCAGTGGCAACCCCACCCGCCACGATGCGGGTCACAGTCCGATTCAGCACGATCTCGACGCCGAGTTCGGCCAGCCGGCGATGGATGGCGCCCTGCTCCAGCGTGTTGCGGGTCCAGTCGGACACATAGGCCGACGGCGTCACCAGCGTCACCTTCGCACCCTGCCGCGCCATCAGCTCGGCCAGGACACCGCCCATGTAATAGTGATCGTCGTCGAACAGCACGACAGTGCCGGTCGGTATATTGCCGCCCATCAAATCGTCCGGCGTGTAGACCGGCATGGCCGGGTCCACCGGCATCGGCACGACATGCGCGCGCGCCACGCCATCGCGGCGCCATGTCGAGCCGGTGGCGACGGCAATGTTCTGGAAGCCGAAGGCGAGGATTTCCTCGGCCGACAGCCGGCTTTCGAAATAGACGTCGACATTGGACATCTGGCTGATCTGGTACTGGCGATAGTCGCGCACACGCCCCCATGCCGAGAGACCGGGCAAGCGGCACTCGCGCGCCACGCGGCCGCCGAGTTCGGTTCCCGCTTCGGCGATGGCCACCTGGTAGCCGCGCAGGCCGAGTGCACGCGCCGCTTCCAGCCCGGCCGGGCCGGCGCCGACGATCAGCACGCTGTCGCTGTCGCCCTTGGCCTGCATCCGTTCGGGATGCCAGCCCTTGCGCCACTCCTCCATGAAGGTCGGGTTCTGCGTGCAACGAGAGATCGACATGGTCATGTCGCCGGTGATGCAGATGTTGCAGCCGATGCATTCGCGAATGTCCTCGATCCGCCCCTCCTCCACCTTCTTCGGCAGGAAGGGATCGGCAATCGACGGCCGCGCGCAGCCAATGAAGTCCAGCGTGCCGGACTTGATCATCTTCACCATCACATCCGGCGAGGTGAAGCGACCGACGCCGACGACCGGCTTCGAGGTCAGCATCTTGATGCCGGACACCAGGCTCTCCTGCGCGCCCTCCTCCTTGAACCGCGACGGCCCCGAACAGTCCTCCCAGGCGCCATGCGCCAGGTCCCAGAGGTCTGGCAGGTCGGCATGCATCTCGATCATGTCGCGCACTTCGGAGTTGCCGAAGCCAAGCTCGCCGATCATCTCGTCCAGCGACAGCCGCAGCGTTAGGCCGCACGTGTCGCCGATGGCGTTCCTGCCCTCTTCGATCAGCTCACGCATCAGCCGCGAGCGGTTTTCCAGCGAGCCGCCATATTCGTCGCTGCGCTGGTTCGTGGCGGTGGACAGGAAGTGCTGGATGATGCCGAAGCCATGCGCGCCGTAGAGGCAGACCAGGTCGAAGCCCGCAAGCCTGGCACGCTTGAATGCATTGCGGTGCCAGCGGCGCAGGTCGCGAATATCCTGCTTGTCCATGGCGCGCGCCTGCACCGGATCGTTGGTGAAGGTTCGGATCGGCAGGGCCGACGGTCCGCGCGGTACCTCCTTGGTGTAGAGGTTGGGACCGTTGATGCCCGAATAGGCCAACTGGATGCCGGCCAGCGCGCCATGCTGGTGCATGGCCTCTGCCATCTTCGCCAGCGCCGGGATATCGGCGTCGTCCCACAGCCTGAGCTCGATGAAGGGCGTGATCTCCGATGTGTGGTGCATCTCGGTCTGCTCGGTGAAGATGACGCCCCAGCCGCCTTCCGACTTGATGCGGCGCATCTCGGCCGCGGCCGAAGGATCGCGATAGCCGCCGCCATTGCAATGCGGAACCTGATAGAAGCGGTTCTTGGCGGTCACCGGACCGATCTTTACGGGCTCGAACAGAATGTCGTAGCGCGGATCGCGCATGGAACGTGCCTTCCTGCCAGCGTCGCCTTGCAGCATGCCCGATCATGGTTTCGAGCCGTGGCGCAAGCCGGCCAGCCCAGTGGGTTGATGCCGTGAGACCATTCATAAATTGCGGCAAGCGCCGGGAAACAACAGATTTCTTCTGTGCCGGTTAGGACGCGCCTAATCGGCAGCACTGCCTGGATTAGCATCCGATGAATCCCGGCTGAGCCAAATGCGACTTCAAGGCCGCCGCCGCGCGATGTTAGATAGCGCGCACGCCCAATGAGACACAAGACGCATGGACAGCATCCAGATCCTTGAAAAACTGATCGCGTTCCCGACGGTGAGCCGCGATTCGAACCTCGCCCTCGTCGGCTACGTGGCGGAGCTGCTGGACGCGCATGGCATTGACAGCCGGATCATCCACAGCGAGGACGGCCACAAGGCCAATTTGTTTGCCACCATCGGACCGGCCGACGCTTCCGGCATCATGCTGTCCGGCCACACCGACGTCGTCCCCGTCGACGGCCAGGCCTGGACGCTGCCGCCCTTCGAGATGACGAGCCGAGACGGCAAGCTTTACGGACGTGGCACAGCCGACATGAAGGGTTTTGTGGCCTGCGCGCTCGCGGCGTGCCTTAAAGCCTCGAAAATGACGCTGCGCACGCCGCTGCATTTGGCGCTCTCCTACGACGAGGAGATCGGCTGCATTGGTGTGCGAAGCCTGATCGACATGCTGCAAGCAGCCCCGCAGCGGCCGTTGCTATGCATTGTCGGCGAGCCGACCGATATGCAGGTGGCGACGGGCCACAAGGGCAAGCTTGCCGCACGCGCGCTTTGCAAGGGACGCGAGGGCCATTCGGCGATGGCCCCGCTGGCGCTCAACGCCATCCATCTCGGCTGCGATTTCGTCGCCGCCTTGCGCCGCGAACAGGACCGGCTGGTGCGCGATGGCGCCCGCGACGGCGACTACGACATTGCCTACACAACCGTCCATGTCGGCAAGATCAACGCCGGCGTGGCGCTGAACATCGTGCCGAACCTCTGCCAGGTCGACTTCGAGATCCGCAATGTCGCGGCCGACGACCCGCATGAGATTCTCGAGCGTCTGCGCGTGGAGGCCGCGCGCATTGCCACCGAAGCCTCGGCTATCGCGCTCGAGGCGGCAATCGACATCGACATCACCAACACCTATCCCGGCCTGGACACGCCGGTCAGTTCGCAAGCCGTCGCTTTCATCAAATCGCTGACCGGCGCCAACAACACCATCAAGGTTGCCTACGGCACGGAGGGCGGCCTGTTCAACCGCGATCTCGGCACGCCGACGGTCGTGTGCGGACCGGGATCGATGGCGCAGGGACACAAGCCGGATGAGTTCGTCAGCGTCGAGCAGATGCGCCGTTGCGATGGCATGCTGGAAAAATTGCTGCAGCGGCTTGCCGACCAGCAGTTGGCTTAACCGGGGCTACTTCTGTGGAAGTGCTGCCTGGCCGACAGCCCGCTCGGCGCCGAACACGCCTTGCTCGACGACGAAATGCCGGCAGTGGTCGATGAAGGCCTGGACGGTTTGCGTGCGGTGTTCGGAACTGGGCAAGGCGACGCCCATGGTCAGCGGCCGCAGATCGCCGTCCAGCGGCACGAAGACCAGCGGCTTGCCGTCCGGCGCCAGCGTGTTGAGCGGCCGCATATTGGCGATGCCGTAGCCGAAGCCGTTGGCCACCATGGAACGCATGACGGCGATGTCGCCGGTGCGCTCGGCAATGTTGGGGCGGATCCCGCGCTGGTGGAATGCCGAAAGGAAATATTCGCGGCTGAACGGCAGGTCGAGCAGCACCATCGGCTCGTCGGCCAATTCCTCCGTCGTGATCGACGCCTTTGCCGCAAAGCGATGCCCCGCCGGCAGCATGACATAGGCCGGCACCAGCATCAGCGGCTCGAAGGTCATGTCCTGCGACAGTTCGAGATCGTAGGTCAGGGCAAGATCGATTTCACCGCGCTGCAGCATCTCGAGCAATTGCCCCTGATTGCGCTCGAACTGGCGCACGCGCACATCGGGATAGGCGCGTTCGAACCGCATGCGCAGCGCCGGCAGCACGATTTGCGCAAAGGTCAGCAGGCATCCCACCGCCAGCGGGCCGCGCACCTTCTCGGCAAAGTCGCCGGCGACGTCGTGCAAGGCGTCTGCATCGTTGAGCAGCCGGGCGGCTTCCTTGAGGAAGATGCGGCCACCGGCCGTCAGCGAGAGGCCGTGCGAATGCTTGCGGACAAACAGCTGGACACCGAACTCGGTTTCCAGCTGCGCGATCGAGGCCGAAATCGATGGCGGCGATACATTGACCTGTTCGGCCGCCTTAGCGATGGAACCGGCTTCGCCCACGGCGACGAAATATTCCAGCTGTCTGAGCGTGAAGCGTAGCGGCATGGCTGGCTATGTTGCTGGTTTGAGGGCTTCGATCAAGCCTAATGCATGTCGCGCAAAAGTGGCCCCGGTTTTGCGCAAATGACATGCATAGAGCAAAGGCCTAAAGCGCATCGCTTGAATCCGTTCAATCGCGATGCGCTTTAGGCGCCCATCAGTATTTGATCCATGTCGTTTTGAGCGCGGTGTATTTGTCGAGCGCATGCAGCGACAGGTCGCGGCCGAAGCCGGATTGCTTGAAACCGCCGAACGGCGTCATCGGGCTCAGCGCGTCGACCGTGTTGACGGAAACCGTGCCGGCATGCAGCCGGCCGGCGATACGATGCGCGCGCGACAGGCTGTCGGTCCACAGCGATGCGGCCAGCCCATAGGGGCTGTCATTGGCGATGCGGATCGCGTCGGCCTCGTCGTCGAAGGCGATGACCGAAAGCACCGGCCCGAAGATCTCGTCGCGAGCAATCGGATCGGCAGGTGCGACATCGTCGAAGATGGTCGGCTGGACAAAGCTGCCGCGCCCATTGACCGTGACCAGGTCGCCGCCCGCGACCAGGCGCGCGCTTTTCTTGCCGGCCTCGACGAACCGCATGACATTGGCCGCGTGGCGGGCATCGACCATCGCGCCCATTTTCGAAGCCGGATCGAGCGGATCGCCGGGCTGCGTGGCCGCCGCACGTTGCACCAGTTTCTCCATCAGGGCATCCTTGATGCCGCGCTGGACGAGCAGGCGTGAATTGGCGGAACAGACCTCGCCCTGGTTGAAGAAGATGCCGAAGGCAGCCATGTCGGCTGCCGTGTCAAGATCGCCGCAATCGGCAAAGATGAGGTTCGGGCTCTTGCCGCCGGTTTCCAGCCAGACCTGCTTCATGTTCGACTGGCCGGAATACTGCAGAAACATCTTGCCCACGGCGGTCGAACCGGTGAAGGCGAGGCAATCCACATCCATATGGCGGCCAAGCGCCTGGCCGGCGGTTTCGCCAAGGCCGGGCACGACATTGAGCACGCCTGCAGGCAGGCCCGCTTCCATTGCCAGTTCCGCCAGAAGCAGGGCCGACAAAGGCGACTGCTCGGCGGGTTTCAGCACCACCGAATTGCCTGCCGCCAGTGCCGGCGCGCATTTCCAGGTCGCCATGTCGAGCGGGAAATTCCACGGCACCACCGCGCCGACCACGCCAAGCGGTTCGCGCCGCACCAGCACCAGATCACCTTCGCCGGTCGGCGCCACTTCGCCATAGATCTTGTCGATGGCCTCGCCATACCATTGGAAGATCGCTGCCGAGCCGGGAACGTCGACCGCGGCCGCATCCCTGACCAGTTTGCCCATGTCGAGCGATTCCAGCAGAGCCAGTTCATGCAGGTTTTCGCGCAGCAATTGCGCCAGCCGCAGCAGCACCTCCTTACGGTGCGCCGGACTGGTCCGCGACCAGACGCCGGCGTTGAAGCTGCGCCGCGCTGCGGCAACCGCCAGATCGATGTCTTCCTCACCGCAGGACGCCACTTCGGCCAGCACCTCGCCGGTTGCCGGATTGACGCTGGCAAAAGTCCGGCCCGAACGCGCCGCAACCGTCTTGCCGTCGATGAACGCCTTGTCGCGAAAACGGATCGCCGACGCCTTGCCGATCCAGTCCTTGTGGCTGAGTTCGCTCATCGCAGGCGACCCCTGTCTTGACTATTCGTCGCCCGGCACGCCGTAGCTCGGCGCATCGGATGGGTTTATGGCACGGGTCACATAGGCATCGAGCTGTGGCTTGTAGAGTTCCCACAGCGTCGCCAGTTGCTCGATCGGGCAGTCGTCGGTCCAGTCGCAGCGCAGATCGGCGACCGGCCACGCAACCTCGCGCACCAGCTTCATGCCAGCCGAATGGACCGGGCCGGCCTCGCCGCCCGCTTTCAGCGCGGCGCGCATGGTCGCGATGAGGCGGTCGCCGAGATGCCCTTCCGACGCCAGGAAAGCCTCGACCATGGCTTGCGGAACGCCGTCATGGGCCAGCATGTTGCCGCCGCAGGCGACATTGTCCGCACGCGCCTCCGCCCAGATGCCAAGCGCCTTGGGCCCTGAGTGGATAGCGGTCGTCCCGGCGGCATCGACAGCCAGCACCTGCCGGTATTCGGGATAGGCACCGGTGCGCTTCAATATGACAATCGCCTCTGCCGCCGACGCGCCGCGCGCCAGCAATTCGAGACCGCGCAGTCCCAGCGTAGGATCGGTGACGTTCTGACTGGCAACGGCGCCGGCGCCCGCCTGCGCATAGGCGCAGCGCGCCGCCACAGCAGGCGACGAGGAGGACACCGCGACCCCGAACATGCCGGTGCGGCTGCACCGCGCGACGATGGAGAATGTCATGACTTTAATCCGGGATAACTGCGGTGCCGTCGATCTCGACCAGCCAGTCCGGCCGCGCCAGGGCCTGCACGACAAGGCCGGTCGAGACGGGATGCACGCCTTTGATATACTCGCCCATGGTGCGGTAGACCGCCTCGCGATAGCGGACATCGGTAATGTAGACCACCACCTTGACCAAATGCTCCATGGTGCCGCCGCACTCCTCGATCAGCTGGCGGATGTTCTGCATGACCTTGTGCGTCTGTTCGACCGGATCATGGCTTTCGATATTCTTGGCCGTGTCGAGGTCCTGCGGGCATTGGCCGCGCAGATAGACGGTCCTGCCGCCCCGCGTAACGACCGCCTGGCACAGATCATTGTCGAGCTTCTGCTCGGGATAGGTGTCCTTGGTGTTGAACTTGCGAATTCTTGTATGGGCCATCTTGGTCTCCGTCAGTCGGCTCGAGGTCGGGACGTCCGTTTCCATGCCACTTTGGTCTCGCGCTTCGCGGACGCATGGTAGGCCAGGTACTTGCGCTGCGTGGAGATATGGTCCGCCACATGCTGGGCGTCGTGCCAGACGCCCCAGATGAAGCTCGACCCCCGCCGCGATTGCCACGGCAGTCCCAGGAAATAGATTCCCGGCTCGGTCGACACGCCGCGCTGGTGCTTCGGCTTGCCCTTTTCGTCAAACACATCGACCTTCAGCCAGTTGTAATCGACGGTGAAACCCGTTGCCCAGATGATCGAACCTATCCCGGCTTCCGCCAGGTTCAGCTCGAGAATGGGATCGGTCATGCATTGCGGGTCCGGTCCGATCTCGCGGGCCGCAGGCTCCTCTGGAAGGTCGAGGCCGTTGCGAGCGACATAGGCGTCGGCCTCGTCCAGCACCGACATGTAGTTCGCATCGCCGCGCGCGATATTTTTAGCCAAGTCCGACGCGAAGGTCAGAACCCCGTCCTTGTAGGATTCAGTCCGGCCAACCAGCATTATCCCTTGCGCGGCAAGACGCCGGAAGTCGATCGTCTGGCCGCCCCGCGCGCCGCTCACCGCGATGGTGACGTGTTCGGTGCCAGGCGCCGGCGCTTGAGCGTCCCATTTGCCCAAAACCCCCAGCCACCAGCAGAAGTCACGCTCGCGATAGGCCCGCGGCGGCCGATCATGCGGCCCGACCGAGAGGTAGACGCGCCGTCCCGCGCGCTGGAGTTCGTCGGCGATCTGCACCCCCGAGGACCCGGAGCCGACCACCAGCACCGCACCTTCGGGCAACTGGCCCGGATTGCGATAGGCGCTGGAATGGATCTGCATCGCTCCGGCATCCCCGGGGACAACCGCCGGAATGACCGGATGCTGGAAAGCCCCGGTAGCGGCAACCACGCTCCTGGCCTCGATCACGCCATCCGAGGTTTCGACCCGGAAGCCGGGACGGCCGACAAGCCTTTCCACGCTCCTGACCTCCACGCCGCAGCGGATGGGGGCAGCGATCATGCCGGCGTAAGCGACAAAATAGTCGGCGACCTTCTCCTTGCCGACAAAGGCGTCGGGACCGGCATCCGGAAATTCCATGCCGGGAAAACGATCATGCCAGGCGGGACCATTGGCAACCAGCGAGTCCCATCTTTCGGTACGCCAGCGTTCGGCGATGCGGCTTCGCTCGAGCACGAGATGCGGCACCCCGCACTTGCTCAGATGCTCGCTCATGGCCAGCCCCGCCTGGCCGCCGCCAACAACAAGCGTGTCTACCGTTTCGACTGGCATTTCAGCGGCCCTTTCTGGCTCTCCCCGGGAGTGTCTGCGGATGCGGCGGAGATCTGATCGTTGGTTTACTGGAGGCACCGGGCAGCGAAAATTATGATTTCATGTGGCAGTGGTTAGCTTGTCCCTAAATGCCGGGAAGCATGGCCGAAGATGTGGAGCGCGGGGCGTGGATCATCACTGTTGAGTCAGAAGAAACGGACGGCTCAGAGATAAAGGCTTCTGGCCGCCTTGGACGAGAGCAACTCCTTTGCCGGCCCCTCCTGGGCGACCTTACCCTTGACCAGCACATAGCCGCGATCGGCGATGCCCAGCCCCATTTCGGCATTCTGTTCGATCAACAGGATGGTCGTGCCTTGGCGATGGATTTCCCTTGTGATCTCGAAATACTCGCCGATGAGTTTTGGCGAGAGGCCGAGCGACGGCTCGTCCATGATCACCAGTCTGGGTTCGCCGATCAGCGCGCGCGCCAGCGCCACCATCGCCTGTTCGCCGCCGGACAGCGTGCCGGCGACTTGGCGCAAACGCTCATGGATGCGCGGAAAAAGCTTGCACATCTTGTCCAGTTGCACCGCGAAATTGGGCCCCCTGGCCGACACCGCATCATAGCCCAGGCGCAAATTCTCCATCACGGTCAGGCCGGGGAACAGCCGGCGCCCTTCGGGAACGAGCCCGACGCCGAGCGACGCCAGGTTTTCCGTGCCGAGCGTCGCCATGTCCCTGCCCATCACCTCGACCTTGCCGCGCTGCGCTCGCACGACACCGCAGACTGTCATGAAGGTTGTCGTCTTGCCGGCGCCGTTCGGTCCGAGCAGGCAAACCAGTTCGCCGGGGCGTACGCTCATCGCCACGCCGCGCAGCATCGGCACCGCGCCATAGGAAGTATCGACATCCCTGAGTTCAAGCATGGGCGACCGCCTTCCCGAGATAGGCTTCCTGGACGCGCGGGTCGGCGCGCACCGCCGCGAAGTCGCCCTCGGCGATCTTGCTGCCATAGTCGATGCAGGTGACATGCTGCGGGAACGCTTCGACCACCCGCATGTCGTGCTCGATCAGAACTACCGACAGAGCAGGGTTTTGTACGCGCAGCCGCGTGATGTCGGCCACCAGTGCGTCGGTTTCCGTGTCGTCCATGCCGACCGAAGGTTCGTCGAGCAGCAAGAGCTTGGGCTGCGATGCGAGCGCGCGGGCAATTTCCAGCCGTCGCCTGTCGGCCTGCGCCAGCGTGCCCGCTGGCCGGTAGCGTTGTTCGAACAGGTCGCCGGAGCCGAGCTTGAGCAGGGTTTCGGCCTTTTCCACGCAGGCCGCCATCTCACGGCGCGACGCGCCGGGCCGAAACAGCGCGGTCAGCACGCCGGTCCTGGTGCGGGTGTGCATGCCGATGATGACGTTGTCGAGGACACTGAGGTCGGAGAACAGACGCGACGACTGGAATGTGCGGGCGATGCCGCGGTCGACAACTTCGTAGGACGGGCGGCCGGTGATCTCGGCGCCGTCGAAGGTCACGCGACCGGAGGTTGGCCGGTAGACGCCGGTCACGACATTGAACAGCGTCGACTTGCCGGCGCCGTTCGGGCCGATGACGGCGAGCACCGCGCCCTTGTCGATCGACAGGCTGACATCGTTGAGCGCGACCAGGCCGCCGAAGCGCATCGTCAAATTCTCGACCTTGAGAAGCGCGCTCACAGTCCGCCTCCGTAGCGCCGCATGCGTTGCGGGAACAGACCTTGCGGCCGGATCATCAGGAAGCCGATGATGACGACGCCGAAGAACAGCAGGCGGTAGTCGGCGAACGCGCGCAATTTCTCCGGCAGGATGGTCAGCAGGAACGCACCGACGATGACACCGAAAATATTGTCCATGCCGCCGACGATGACCATGGTCATGATGGTGACGGAGACCAGGAAGGTGAAATTGTCGGGAGAAATGTAGGAGACGTAGAAGGCGTAGATCGTGCCGGCGAAGGCGGCGAGAAAGGCGTCGACGGCGAAGGCCAGAACCTTGAACCACGCCACATTGATGCCTTGCGCCTTGGCGGCGATCTCGTCGGCGCGCAGCGCATTCCAGGCCAGACCGATGCGCGAACCGTGCAGCCGATGCGCGGTGACGATGGCGACGACGACCAGTGCGGCCGACAAATAATAGAAATTCGCCTGGCTCGGCAGCTTCCAGCAGAAGATCACCAGCGGATCGGCAAAGGAATGGCCGAACAGGCTGGGCGCCGGAATGCCGACCAGTCCGTTGGGTCCGCCGGTCCAGCTGAAATTGTTCAGCAATTGCTGGACCACGACACCGAAGGCGATGGTGACAAGCGCCAGATAAGTGTCGCGCGTGCGCATCGACGGGATGCCGATGATGAAACCGAACAGGGTCGCCGCCAGCGCCGCGACCGGCAGCGTCAGCCAGAAGCTGACGCCGAAATTGATCGCCAGCAGCGCCGACACGTAGGCGCCGATGCCGTAGGAAGCGCCGGTGGCGAAGTTCGGGATGTTGGCGCTGCCGAGCTGGAAATTGAGCGCCAGCGCCAGCACCGCATAAAGCTCGGCGACGATCAGCAGATGGAGGATATAGGTGTTGGATCCGACGAAGAACGGAAA
>NZ_RZQY01000790.1:0-2504 GCF_003998575.1 Mesorhizobium sp. M7A.F.Ca.CA.001.10.2.1
CCTCCGGAGGGAAAGGAAAGGAGCGTTGCTGGACGAGCGCTGACGGCAAAAGCTTGGCGCCTTTCCTCTACCCCGTCGATCGGGGGAGAGGTGGATCGGCGAAGCCGAGACGGAGTGGGGGTCGACCAGCGCCGCAAAAGACAATGCATGCGCCAGCCTGGACCCATAGGCAACGTCTCGTCGCTTGCAGCACTAAGGAAAGACCGCTTTCAGTCGCCCCTCGACCTTGTCACGCACTCGGCCCTCCAATGCCTCCACCACCACCAGCCGCTCACGGTCGCCGGCGCGCAGGCGCATGAAGGGATGCATTTGGTAAGATGCGATCGTGCCGCACGTACCGGCATCGGCACTGACTTCGACAATGAGGATAGAACCGATGCGACCGGGCCATGGCTGGCGGGCGAAGGCGGTGCCGAGGAAATCGCCGAGCCCATAAGCGACCACCGTCTTGTGGATCCTTTCCACCGGCTGCACGACATGGGCGTGATGGCCGGCGATCAGTCCGACGCCCTGCCCGGCCAGCCGCCTGGCCAGAACTCGCGTCTCGGCACGCGGAAAATGCCGGAACTCCCAGTCCCAATGCGGCACGGCGCAGAGAAGATCCAAGCCAGCGCGCGGCCAGCCCGCCGAATCGCTGTCCATCGAAACGCGCCCCGCAAACAGTTTTTCATCGGCGTTGCGCCACAGCGTGAAGGCGGCAAAGCCTACATTGAGCGATCCAACCTGCACCGGCACAACCGGACCGTCGGCGGCCAGGCCGATCGTGCGGATGCCGAGCCGCAGCAACGCCGCGACCGTCTCGTCGAAACCGGCGACGCCCTGATCGAGCACATGGTTGTTGGCCAGCGACAGCACGAGCCTTTCTCGCGCAATACCAACCGCCGCCAGCGCCTCGGCCAGAAACAACTCGCTCATCGCATGATGCGTGCCGAGCCTTGTGCCCAGCGCCGCGCTTGGTCTATCCACCACAGGGCTTTCGCAATTGCCGATCACCAGATCGGCGCCGCCAAGCAGTGCCTTGATCGCCGGATCGCAGTCCGGCGCACCGCGATTGGCCACCGCCGAGATGTCGCCGACGAACGCCAGCCGCATTGTCTGCCTTGGCGCTGAATCGATCAGCGTTTCCGCCATGGGCGAAAAGTCTTGCGCGTCGCCGGCCAGCGATGGCTTGAGGAAACGCGGCAGCCAGGACAGCTTGTAGGAAAGCGGATAGTTCGACACGCGATGCCCAATTGTTTGCCCTGTGTAAACCGTCCTCGCGGCGGGTTGAAGCGCAGCGTTGCAAATGGTGTATATCTGCGCGGCGCGACAAATATTGGGGGGAAAAGATGACACGACTGGCAGGCCTGCTGACATCCGCTTTCATTTTGCTCCTGCCGCTGTCTTCCGCGTCGGCGGCAATGCCCGAAGCGGCTACCCGACTGTTCGAGGCGAAGAGCGTGGCCGCGCGCGACACTGCCCTGTCGGTACTTGAGGCCGCCGCGCCAAAAGACCCGGCATCCGCCTATGCGGCCGGGGCGGGCGAGTTCTTCACCGCACTGGAGATCCTGGCCACCGGCCTGCACCGTCATGGTTTCGAAAGCCCGCAATCCTTCATGCTGCCGCGGATGCGGTTGCCGGTGCCCGATAATCCCAATCCCGAGCCGCTGACTTACGAGCAGTTCCGCGCCATCCTGGTCGGGTTCCGCGACCGGCTGGAGAAATCCGCCGCCACGTTTGCGTCGGTGCCGCCCGCTGCCGATATCGGCATGGTCATCGATCTCACCCGCGCGGGCATCGACCTCAACGAGGACGGCACCATCGCGCCGGACGAGAGCATGGCGGCGATCATTGCCGGGTTGTCACGCGGCGGCATTACATCGGACGATGCCGTTCCCACGCTCACCTTCCGTTTCGACCGCGCCGACGGATACTGGCTGCAGGGCTATGCCGAGTTCCTGATGGCGCAGGCCGATTTCTGGCTTGCGCATGATTTCAGGAGCACCTTCGACGGCTCGTTCCACATGCTGTTCCCGCGCGCCAAGCTGCCGTTGCAGGATATTCTGGTGCCGCCGGCCGGCGACATGGGCTCGAGCATCTTCTCCTCGGAATGGCGCATCGCCGATTTCATCTCGATGGTGCATCTCATCAACTGGCCGGTGATCGAGCCGGAGCGCCGTCAAGCAGCGCGCCGCCATTTGCTGGAAATGATCCGGCTGTCGCGCGAGGACTGGAAGGCGATCCGCGCCGAGACCGACAATGACCGCGAATGGCTGCCTGGCCCGCAGCAGAAGGGCGAGAACCCGCTCACCGGCCTCGAAGTCGGCGAGGAGCAGGTTCAGGCCTGGCTCGCCGCCCTGACCATGGCCGAGGATCTCCTGGAAGGCCGCAAGCTGCTGCCGCATTTCCGCGTCACCGCCGGCACAGGCCTAGGAATCAACATGAAGCGCTTCTTCGATGACCCGAAAAACTTCGATCTGGTGCTGTCGATCACCGGCCCGGCCATCGCGCCCTACCTCGAAAGC
>NZ_RZQY01000791.1:0-2501 GCF_003998575.1 Mesorhizobium sp. M7A.F.Ca.CA.001.10.2.1
TCGCCGACGTGTTCGTCGTCTGGGCGAAGCTGAAGGGCGAGAACGGCAAGGACGAGATCCGTGGCTTCGTGCTGGAAAAGGGCATGAAGGGGCTTTCGGCGCCGAAGATCGGCGGCAAGCTGTCGCTGAGGGCGTCGATCACCGGCGAGGTGGTGATGGAAGGCGTCGAGGTCGGCGAAGACGCGCTGCTGCCCAACGCAAAAGGCCTTGGCGGACCGTTCGGCTGCCTCAACCGGGCTCGCTTCGGCATTTCCTGGGGCTCGATGGGCGCCGCCGAGGATTGCTGGCACCGCGCCCGCCAATACGGTCTCGATCGCAAGCAGTTCGGCAAGCCGCTGGCCGGCACGCAGCTCTACCAGAAGAAGCTGGCGGATATGCAGACCGAGATCGCGCTTGGGCTGCAGGCATCCTTGCGCGTCGGGCGACTGCTGGATGAAGGCAAGATGGCGCCGGAAATGATCTCGATCGTCAAGCGCAACAATTGCGGCAAGGCGCTCGACATCGCCCGCCAGGCCCGCGACATGCATGGCGGCAACGGTATCCAGATCGGCTACCACGTCATGCGCCACGCGCAGAATCTGGAGACGGTCAACACCTATGAAGGCACGCATGACGTGCATGCGCTGATCCTGGGACGGGCGCAGACGGGGATACAGGCGTTTTTCTGAGCCGGCAACCGTTGCTTAAATTAGGTGCACCGCAACATCTCTGCTTGGAGAATGGTCGCCAGATGTGTCAGGGTTCAGCGAAATCGTTTGAAACGCTGAATTCCGGGGCTCCATGGCAATTCTGGCAGCTGTCTACCACCTGACCCACTACAAGTACGACCGGCCGGTGGTTCTCGGGCCCCAGATCATCAGGCTGCAGCCGGCGCCGCATTCCCGCACCAAGGTGCTGAGCCATTCGCTCAAGGTCGAGCCGGCCAACCACTTCGTCAATCTGCAGCAGGACCCCTACGGCAACTTCCTAGCCCGCTTCGTGTTTCCGGAGCCGGTGACGGAGTTGAAGATCGAGGTCGACCTCGTCGCCGACATGACGGTCTACAATCCGTTCGATTTCTTCGTCGAGCCGTCGGCCGAGGCGTTTCCATTCGAGTATCCGGAAGAAATCCGCGACGATCTCGCCATCTATCGCACGCCGGAACCGGCGGGACCGCTGCTGTCGGCGCTGCTGAACACCATTGATCGCAGCGCTCCCAATACCGTCAATTTCCTCGTCGACCTCAATGCTCGGCTGCAGCGCGAGATCGCCTATATCGTGCGGATGGAAACCGGCGTGTTCTCGCCGGAAGAGACCTTGGCCGCGAAAAAAGGGTCGTGCCGGGATTCGAGCTGGCTGCTGGTGCAGATCCTACGCAACCTCGGCATCGCCGCGCGCTTCGTTTCCGGCTACCTGGTCCAGCTGAAGCCCGATCTGGTAGCACTCGACGGTCCGCCGGGAACGGCGATAGACTTCACCGATCTGCATGCCTGGTGCGAGGTGTATCTTCCCGGCGCCGGCTGGATCGGCTTCGATCCGACCTCTGGCCTGCTCACCGGCGAAAGCCATGTGCCGCTGGCGGCGACGCCGCATTTCCGCAACGCGGCTCCCATTTCCGGCTTGGCAAGCTTCGCCAATGTCGAATTCGGCTTCGAGATGCGGGTCGACCGCATCGCCGAACATCCGCGCATCACCAAGCCGTTCTCGGACGAAAGCTGGCAGGCTCTCGATGCGTTGGGCAACAAGGTCGATGCCGCTCTCGCGGCCGGGGACGTGCGGCTCACCATGGGCGGCGAGCCGACCTTCGTGTCGATCGACGATTTCGAGTCGGCCGAGTGGAACACCGCCGCCGTCGGTCCCACCAAGCGCGAAAAGGCGGACGAACTGATCCGTAAACTGCGCGAGCGCTTCGCGCCCGGCGGCTTTCTCCACTACGGCCAGGGCAAATGGTATCCGGGCGAAAGCCTGCCGCGCTGGACCTTTTCGCTCTACTGGCGTGCCGACGGCCAGCCAGTGTGGAGCGATCCGTCCCTGATCGCACGCGAAAAGAGCGAGGCCGATATCGGCCCGAAGCAGGCCGAAAGCCTGCTCACCGCGATTGCCGGCGAACTCGGCATCGACAAGACCATGGTCAGCGAAGCCTATGAGGATCCGGCCGAATGGCTGCTCAAGGAAGGCAAGCTGCCCGACAATGTCGATCCGTCCAACTCCAGGCTGGAGGACCCGGAAGAACGCAGCCGCATGGCGAAAGTGTTCGAACGCGGGCTGACCAAGCCGTCCGGCTATGTGCTGCCGGTGCAGCGCTGGAATAGCCAGGCATCGGATCCGCGCTGGCGCTCGGAAAAATGGAAGACGCGGCGCGGCCGGCTGTTCCTGGTACCCGGCGACTCACCCGTCGGCTACCGCCTGCCACTCGGCACGTTGCCCTATGTGCCGCCGGAGCAATTCCCCTACATCGTGCCGGTCGATCCGTCGCTGCCACGCGGACCGCTGCCCACGCGTGAAGCCATCCTGTCCTCGGC
>NZ_RZQY01000792.1:0-2475 GCF_003998575.1 Mesorhizobium sp. M7A.F.Ca.CA.001.10.2.1
GTCTTGAACATCCCAAACTATGCACGTCGACGATCAGCCACCCCTGCGCAGTCTAGAAAGAAAAAATTGCCGATGGAACCCGCAAATGGCTGGTCCAGCCTCACGCTGCTTCGCGCGCCCATAGAAGATGGCCATGGCGACGAAAATACCGTGCCACCAGCCGTTGTTGCTTGGCCCTGACCAGGTCGGGCAAGCGCCGCTCCTGGCGCCAGCGCGGTATGTTGCGCCAGCAGGCTATGAAGCGGGCGGCGTCCTCAATGGCCTCTTCCGCCGAGAGCGCCGGGCCAATCGCGGCCAGGAACAGCGCCTCCGACGGTTTCAACTCGTCGATCACTGCCTTGCGCCTGACGTGATCCTGACGGGCGTGGGCGATGCCGTTTCGGCGGATGGCTTCGAAGGCTTCAAGCAGGGCCAGGCTGTCGCCGGCGTAACCGCAGGAACGGGCAAAATCGGTGGCAAAAGCGTCCATTATCGCTCCCGGGTCTGATGCAGTGGGCAGGTTCGTGTCTGACTCACATTTTCATATATATGAAAGCATAACTCAAATTGCACTAGAAGAAAAACTTCGGGGAAAGTTTGAAAACTGCGACTCGACTCCCGGCGCAAAACACAGGAATATGCGAACAAATCAGGAACAACGATGAGGCAGGGGCGATGGCATTGCCGGGCAGGGAACCAACAATCGCGCATGTCGCCTCGATCTCGGTCGAGTGCGCGGATTGCGGCCGCAACCGTTGGTGGCGACCCGATCAGCTGAAGCGGTTCGGCGTGACGGGGAACACGCCGCTTGCCGCTCTGTCGGGCCGCATCGTCTGCGCGGCCTGCCGTGCCGACGGACTGCCAGGAGCGACCGTTACGATCCAGGCGGCCTTCATCGACGAGCGCCAGCGCGTGCGCAGCGAAGCGCAGATGCTGAGCGATCGCGAGGTGCCGCTGGAGGGAGCGAGGCGGGCTTGAGTCTTGTCGAAGGGTGAACGGCCGGTTCGCGTGAGTGAATTGATCGTGCCAGTGGCACGATCAAAGGCCAGCGAACGCCGGGACGCTGCGAAGCAGCGGGGACCCGGCAGGTGGATCCTGCGCTACCCGGCCCTTCGCAAGCTCAGGGCGTTCAAGGCTCGAAAAGCCAAGCAATTGGCTTTTCGTCCGCTGTGCGGACCGCCTTTCACCCCGCAAGGGGAGAAGGCAAGAAGCGCTCCTCAATACCCCAGCAATTCCTTCAGCGGAATCACGCGCCAGACATGTTTGATGGCGTAGCGGTTGAAGGTCAGCGTCTTCGGCGGATTGTACTGCTCGACCACCAGCTCGCCCGCCGTGCGCTTGACCAGCTTCTTGATGAAGGCCTTGCCGTTGCGCTCGTTTTCCTCGGGGAAGGTCTCGATCACCACATGGTCGCCGGGCACCGCGTCGCGGCCGCCGCAATAGATCAGGTCGCCGGGCTCATAACGCGGCACCATGGAATCCGAGAGCACGTGCAGGGCGAACACCTTCGGCAGGTTGCGCACCCCCGGCGGGCGCTGGACGTAACCCGCCGGCTCGCCGTTGAAGGTGAAATCGCCATCGTCGCCGCCGACGGCCGCGCCCAGCACCTCGATATCCATCGACCCCGCGGGTAGCGGACCGGTATCGGTGACGATCTCCGCATCGGCGACCGGTCCGGCATCGTCGAGAAACACGACCTGCCCTTGACCTAGCGCCACCGGGTCGACGCGCAGGAAGGCGGCGGTCTTCAGGAGGTTCTCGGTCTTGGGCAGATTGCGGCCGGTTTCCCAATTGCCGACGGCGGCGACATCAGTGTCGTTGTGCTCGGCGATGTGGCGCATGACCAGGCCGCGCTGCTTGCGCGCCTTGCGGATCGCCGCCCCGACCTTGATCGACAGTTCCGTTCTTGCCATGGCGACCATGTGAGTGATGAAAGTGGCTCTCGTCTATGAAAGAATGGCTTGCATAAATTTGTGAGTTATGCTTATATATGGTTATGCAAAACCTGTCCACCTTTGATGGCGCAATGGCGCCGGCCCCGTGCGCGGTGTGCCCGGCGGCTGTCGCCCCCCTTTCATCCCGGCTGTCCTCCTCCCCGGCCAGGATGAAGCCCGAGGCTCGGTGCTTGACTGCACCAGCCCCGGGTCCGGTCCGCCCGTCTCCGGCGACCGGAACGGCCGGAGCCGCCGCTCCCAGCGGCTCCGGCCCCCAATCCGACCGGCATGGCGCCGGCGCTGTTTTTTCGGCTGGCCGCTCCTGCATCCGCACCGAGGACGGCACCGTCATCCTGTTCGACAGGCCAACGGGCAGGGCGGTTTCCGCCCTGGATAGAAACACGGCCGAGGCGCGGCTTCTGCACCTTGCCGGCGGGAAATCTACCCAATCCGGCTGAGGCTGGTCGGCTGACAGCCGGCTCTTGAAAAACAACCTGACTGCGACCCGGCCACCGGGTCGAACCTTGACGCTGCCCGACGGCGTGCGGCCGAACTTTGGATG
>NZ_RZQY01000793.1:0-2450 GCF_003998575.1 Mesorhizobium sp. M7A.F.Ca.CA.001.10.2.1
CGGCACGGCTCCTTGCGACGGCAATGTCATCGTCATGGCGTCCTCGCGCATCATCTGGGCCAGATCGCCGACAATGCCGCGTCTGGCGATGTGTTGGAGGTTGGTGCGGACGCAACAGCCGGCCCCGATGACCGGCTGTTGCGTCATGTCTTACTGATATTGGGCCTTGAGCTCGGAAGCCTTGGCCGCAAGCGCTGTCACCAACTCGTCGGTCGAGCTGCCTGAGCGGATATATTCCTGGACCTGCTGCATCATGAACATATCCCATTCCGGGAACCAGATCGCCTTGCCGATCGCGCGTGACGTCGCCATGCCGAGCTGCTTGGCCGAAATGTCAAGGTCGCGCCATTTCGAGAAACTGGCGACGATCTCCGGATCCTGCATGACCGCCTTGTAGCCCGAGCCGAGACCGAACTCGAGAGCCCAGCGCTTGATCACATGATACTGGCCATCCTTGGCTTTGCCGCCGAAGAACTGGAGCAGGTTCCACACGCGCTCCTCATCGACGGGCTGGGCGCCCATCAGATAGGCCGCCGTCCAGGCCATGGTCGAGCGGGTCGCGCCCGGCATGATCGCGTTGCGCACCTTTCCCGCGATCTTGGAAACGGCGGGATCGTTGGCGACCTTGTGGTTGTAGTCATGGACGACCATGAACGTGTGACGGCCGGAGGCATAGCTGGGCACACCTTCGCCGGGCAAGGTCATGATGTCTTCGACGACCAGCTTCTCCTTGTAGAAGGTCTGGTTGATTTCGAGGATCTTGCGCAAGGCCGGCTCATCGACGAAGTTTCCGTCGGCATCGAAGACCTTGGCGCCCTCGGAATACCAAGCCGCGAACATATACCAGGACATGTTTGGCCATTGTTGCTGCCACATTGCGTGAAAGGGCGCGTCGGATATGCCGTCCTTCTTGAGTTTGCGGCAGACATCAAGAACGGCATCCCAGGTTTCCGGTACCTGAACCCCGGCCTTTTTGAGATGCTCCTCGTTGTAGAGGAAGGTGTTGTAGCCGGCGTAGTAGGGGAGCCCGCACAGGGCCCCGCCGTTGGGCAGCGAAAGCGACTCGACACTGACCGGGAACATGCCGGCCTTGATATCGGCAACGCCCGGAAGGCTCTCGATGTCACGGATCCAGTTGGCCGCGTGCCAGCGGGCGATGTAGTTCTCTTCGGAATACAGCATGTCGATATGCTGACCGCCGGTGAGCTTCGTTTCCGCCACAGGGTGGTAATCGCCCGATACGAGCTCGTAATTCACGTTCTCATCATAGAGTTTCATGAACGTCTTGACGTTCTCTTCGACGATCTGCGGCTGGTATTGCCAGCCGACGAAGCTGATCGGCGTGGAGGGTGCCGCGAAGGCGCGAGACCCAATCATCGCGGCAGCGGATAGTCCCGCAGCGCCTTGTAGTATCTGTCTTCTGGACAGCAGGTGTCGTTCCAGCGAAGAAATCATGCTAGTTCCCCATTATGATAGCTTTTTTTGATTTCGGCCGACCGGCTGTGCCGGCAGATGACTTTCAGTATCTCCGGCCTAGAAGACAAACTGTAAGGCCGGTTAAGCTCTTGCTGTGGGGTAACTATGCGCAAAAATTTTTAGCTGTCCAACAAAATTTTCATTTCCGTGTCATTTTTCGTTGGTCCGGAGCATTTTGTCAGTTTTTGATCTATTTTTTGATCAAAAAAGCAAAAAAGTTGACATCTTCCGGCTCAGTCGCACAAGGGTTGTGTCTGGGCCGCATCGCGTGCGATCGCCAGTTGCTGCTTGAGGCGGCGAAGCTTTTCCCGGCCCGCGTCCTTGCGTGCGATGGCGACGCCGTAGGATATGATGTCGATTGCGATCATGTAGGCGTAGCGGATTGACGCCGGCGTCAGAATGTCTTCGTCCGGGAGGCAGTCGATCGGCAGGAGTTCGTCCACAGCGAAAGCCAGGGGGGTTCCGCTCGGTGTCAGGGCGATGGTTGTCGCTCCGTACTCGCGAGCGACGGTTACAGCCTTCTCGAGCTCGACATTGGCGCCCGTGAGCGAACAGCAGATCACGACGTCCGTGCGTTCAACAGCTGTTGCAAGCATGAACTGCATCTGGTGATCGTTACAGGGGATTACGCGTATACCCAACCGGAAAAAGCGGTTCTGGATCTCCTCGATAAGCCATGAGGAGACACCGCCACTTCCGAATGCGTAGAGCGTGTGGCAGACGCTGATCTTGTCGACGACCGCCTGGGCGCGTTCGAGGTCGACGTTGTGATGCATGTCCGCAATGGTTTTCTGCGCCCGTTTGCTGACGCGCTCCGCAACTTCGGCGATGGATCCGGGCGGCGTCTGGGGTTCGAGATAACGGATGCCGACGCGCACCGACCCCATGATCTTGAGCTTGAGATCCTTTAGACCGTCACATCCCAGCATGCGCGAAAACCGTGTGATGGTTGGCGCCGATACATTGAGCCAAGT
>NZ_RZQY01000794.1:0-2449 GCF_003998575.1 Mesorhizobium sp. M7A.F.Ca.CA.001.10.2.1
GACATATCAGGTCAAAATCAGGACGATCTTGAACGTATCCGGATCAACGATCACGATCCGGCCGTCCGCAAGCACGAAATACTCGTAGCTTTCGTAAGCGGGAACGATCTTGACGATACGAGCCGGCAAACGATGCAGCCTGACCTTTTGCCGCGGAACTTCGACGCCGACGGTGATGTCAAAATCGACGTTGGACACAGGCTCCACTTTCGTCTCCCGGATGATCTGGGTGACTTCGGTTTTCTGCTCCACCGTCACGTTGTTGATGGAACCGGTCGACGTCGTATCCTGCGTCGAGGCCTTGCCCTGGACCTGCTCGTCGGTTTGCGTCTTGGTCTTGTCCTGAGCCTGCTGGTCGGTGGTGGTGCCGGCCTTGCCTTGAGCCTGCTCGTCGGTTTGCATCTTGGCCTTGTCCTGAGCCTGCTGGTCGGTGGTGGTGCCGGCCTTGCCCTGAGCCTGCTCGTCAGTCTTCAGCTTGGTCTTGTCCTGGGCCTGCTGATCGGTTGTGCCGGCCTTGCCCTGAGCCTGCTCGTCGGTCTTCAGCTTGGTCTTGTCCTGAGCCTGCTGGTCGGTGGTGGTGCCGGCCTTGCCCTGTGCCTGCTCGTCAGTCTTCAGCTTGGTCTTGTCCTGAGCCTGCTCGCCCATCTTGGAACCATTCTGGCAGCCAGCTTGCCCGGAAGCGCAATTGGCGTCTGCGCCAGACTGGCTTTCGGGCTGTTGTGTCTGAGCCATCGCCGTTCCACAGCCGAGCCCGATCGCCAGCATGCTGGTAATGAGAACATGTTTCATGGGGAAATCTCCCTGGGTAAGATTCGTCCCTTCAGTGCGTAGAACCAGCACCCAAAAAAAATGTTCCGAGATAGTTGAGTGAGGGCTAAAAAACGACCTCGCTTGAGATCATACGATCGCGGGCGAAAGCCGCCGCTAAAACGACCTTTTCAACTCTGCCGATTGCCCTAGCTCTCTCCTGAGAGGAGACCGGATATGGCAATTTATAGTCTGAGAGTGGTCAGCTTCATTTTCGTTGTATTGGCTTTCGTTCCGGCCGCCGCGCATTTCTTCACGATGTTCAACAAGATGAAGCTCGACGGGCCGAACTATCTGGCTGCGCAACGCGCCTATGATGGATGGAGCCTGTTCGGCATCGTAGTGCTGGGAGCATTGCTCTCTACGGCCGCCCTGGCGATCCTGCTCTACCGAGCGAGTGCATCTTTCGGCTTGGTTGTTGTCGCCTTTCTCAGCATCGGCGCCACGCAATTTGCCTTCTGGACGCTGACCTATCCAATCAATCAGGCGACCCGGAACTGGACTGTCCTGCCTGAAAACTGGGAGCTGCTGCGGCGGCAATGGGAGTATTCGCATGCCATCGCCGCCGGCCTCAACGCCTTGGCGTTGCTTGTGCTTTTCCTATCGGCGCTTCGCGCTGCGGTGCGTTGAACGACCACGTCTTCACCAGCACGGCCGCCGAGCGTGCAGGAACCACCAATGAACCGAAATCATTGACCCGCCAGATGTTTCCAGCGTGGCCCGAAAATGAAGCGGTATTATTTCGATCTTCAAAACGGTGACGGCGCGATACCCGATGATAACGGGCAGCTGTTCGAATCCCGGGAACAAGCCAGAGCGGAAGCAATTCGTATTTTGCAGGATGTTGCCCAAGACGAAATGCCCGACTGCGATTTCGTCAAGGTAACCGTCAAAGTACGCGATGAGGTCGGTGCGCAGATGTTTGAGGCATCGCTTGTCCTGACCTCCGGATGGAGCGTGTGATGCCGCAGTGCTAGCGGCTATACCGCACCGGGATTTGCACGACATTCTCCGATCCAGGCAGATCGAAGGCCATGGCCAGCTGACGTACGGAGGCCATCTCCACGATCAGTTCTTCGATCGAAAGATCCGGCAGACCGGTCTTCACCCTCTGCCTCACCCTGGCCGCAAGTTCATGAACCCGTACCGGGACGAAAAGCGGGCTGTCGTCCAGCAGCTTGCTGATTTCGATGACCACATCAGCGTCGATGTCTTTCGGCAATTCCCGCATGGGCGTCACCTCAAATCGAAGCAACAGCCCGCCATATCGGTGCGGCGGGCGATCAGGCATTGAGCGCCGGGCAGTGGGATCGGAGAGGGACGTGCTCGGCGCTGGCCGATAGCCAGATTCATAAAGCTGCGGGCATCGGTGTGTCACGAAAAAATATCAGTACGAAAATTACCAAGCGGTTTCGTCCCACGCAATCCACAAGCGCCTTCCCCGAAATCGCGGCTCCGGCAGCGGCTGTTCCCGACAGAGGAGGAACAAAAAATATGGCCCGGAATTGAGACTGACGAATTGGAGGATCTGGCCATGGACAGCAGGGAAGAAAAGATCAAACGGCGAGCCCATGAAATCTGGGAACAAGAGGGCCGGCCGGCTGGCCGCGAGCAGGAGCACTGGGACCAGGCCGTGCAGGAG
>NZ_RZQY01000795.1:0-2428 GCF_003998575.1 Mesorhizobium sp. M7A.F.Ca.CA.001.10.2.1
ATCCTGGTGGTGCTGGCCGGATGGTATTTCGGCTTCGATCCGTCGACGATCCTGGGTGGCGGCGGCGGACTGGCGCCGGGCGGCGGCGGCCAGATTACCGAGGACAGCGGCTCTGCTACGCCCGCCAATGATGAGATGAAGCAGTTCGTGGCGACCGTGCTGGCCGAGACCGAGGACACGTGGACCGGGATCTTCAAATCGCAGGGGCTGACATATGAGGACCCGAAGCTGGTGCTGTTCAGCGGCCAAATCCGTTCGGCCTGCGGCTCGGCATCGTCGGCCGCCGGGCCGTTCTATTGTCCGGGCGACCACAAGGTCTATCTCGATACAACCTTCTTCCAGCAACTCGACCAACAGTTCGGCGCCTCTGGCGACTTCGCCCAAGCCTATGTGATCGCGCACGAGGTAGGCCACCACGTGCAGAACTTGACGGGCATTATGTCCAAGTTCAACCAGATGCGGCAAGGCATGGACCAGGCGGAGGCCAACCAGATGTCGGTGCGCATCGAGCTGCAAGCCGACTGCTTCGCCGGCGTGTGGGCGCATTTCACCGGGCAGAAGGGCATCTTGGAGCAGGGCGATTTCGAAGAGGCGCTCAATGCTGCCCAAAAGATCGGCGACGACACGCTGCAGAAGAAGACGCAGGGCTATGTCGTACCGGAAAGCTTCAACCACGGCACCTCGCAGCAGCGGCAGACCTGGCTGGCGCGTGGTTACAAGAGCGGCAAGCTGTCGGATTGCAACACGCTGAGTGGGCCGATCTGACCAGACCGTTTTCAAGCTTCACCTGCCGGCGATGTTGTCGTCAGGGGGTGTCAGGATGACCAGATTCGGCCTGTTCCCGCATTGTTCCTTGCCGCGAGCTCGCCTATAAGCTGCGTCCGCCTGCGCCTGAGGGCGAGCAGAGGAGCTTGACCCAGCATGATCGACCCCAAAACCGCCAGACGGGGCCTTGCGCTCGTCTTCACCACGCTGCTGCTCGACATTATCGGCTTCGGCATGATCATGCCGGTGCTGCCGGCCTATCTCAGGGAATTGACCGGGGTCAGCATCAGTGGCGCGGCGATCGAAGGCGGCTGGCTGTTGTTCGTCTATGCGGCGATGCAGTTCGTCTTCGCGCCGATCATGGGTGGCTTGAGCGACCGGTTCGGGCGGCGGCCGATCCTGCTCGCATCGGTGCTGACCTTCTCCATCGACAATCTGATCTGCGCGGTCGCCTGGTCCTACCCGATGCTGTTCATCGGGCGTGTGCTGGCCGGCATTTCAGGCGCCAGCTATTCGACGACTTCAGCCTTCATCGCGGATATCTCGAACGATGAGAACCGGGCAAAGAATTTCGGCCTGCTCGGTATCGCGTTTGGCGTCGGCTTCGTCATCGGGCCGGTTCTGGGCGGGCTGCTCGGCACGTTCGGGCCGCGCGTGCCATTCTATTTCGCCGCCGGGCTCGCCTTCGTGAATTTCCTCATTGCGTTGTTTTTCCTCCCGGAAACGCTCGATGACAAGCATCGCCGCCGCTTCGAGTGGAAACGCGCCAACCCGGTCGGCACGCTGCTGCAGATGCGCCAATATCAAGGCATCGGCTGGATCGGGCTTGTCTTCTTCCTGATGACGCTCGGACACATGATGTATCCGGCGGTCTGGTCGTTCGTCTCCAGCTACCGCTATGGCTGGAGCGAGCAGCAGATCGGCTTCTCGCTCGGCGCCTTCGGCCTGTGCGGTGCGATCGTCATGGCGACGGTGCTGCCGCGCGTGATCCCGAGGCTTGGCGAGTGGAAGACGGCGGTCATCGGCCTGACATTCACGGCAGCCAGCGCCTTCGGCTACGCCTTCGCGTCGCAAGGCTGGATGATCTATGCGGTGATCGTCGTCGGCTGTCTGGAAGCGCTGGCCGATCCGCCGCTGAGGAGCCTCGCCGCCGCCAAGGTGCCGCCCTCGGCACAAGGCGAGTTGCAGGGCGCGATGACCTCGATCTTCTCGATCACCTCGATCATCACGCCGCTGCTCTATACGGCGATCTTTTCCTGGTTCACCGGGCCAAGCGCGCCGGTGACCTTCGGCGGTGCGCCCTATCTGGTCGGCGCATGTTTTCTGACGCTGGCGGTCATCGTCTTCGTCACCAAGGTGGCGAGGCCCGCGGCGCGCGCAAATGTCTCCGCCGGCGTCGCCGAAGATGGAGCGCAGGTGTGAGCCACAGCCGCATTGCGCTCACCTGGGAGGGCCATCCCAGAAGCCAGCGAGGGCCGGGCGGTGGCTTGGACATTCCGATGCGTTCGCTGTGAAGCGCCAATCGTCCTGACGCTTGCGCCGCCCCTTGTATCTGCACGAGATGATTATGTGCGATGGAAGCGATTGAGCCTCGGGCCGGATGGCCATCCGGCCCGAGGCTTGGCGAAGTCGCCCGCTGCCCCTCCGGCTACAACCGTCAATG
>NZ_RZQY01000796.1:0-2428 GCF_003998575.1 Mesorhizobium sp. M7A.F.Ca.CA.001.10.2.1
GGCCCAGACATTGCTGTCGCCGCCGGTCATCTGCAACGCTTCCGAAGCCGAGACCAGTGCGGCCTCGCCTTTGCCGACGTGATAATCGCGGCCAATCTGCGTGCCGCTGAGCACCGTATCGCCATTGTTCACCAGCAGCAGATAGCCGTCGCGACCGTCGGCGGCGATATTGCCCGCCTTGCGGCTGGCATGACGGATCGTCCCGGCCATCTGCCCAAGCACCAGCGAGCCGACAGCGGTGGCTTCGATCGCGGCTTCGAACGACAGTCTCTCCGAAATCGTGTATTCGACCGACCATATCTCGGCGACATGGATGTCCTGCCAGAGCGCGAAGCGTGCGCGATGATCCAGATGCGGCGGCAGATCCGCCGATGAGAAGACGTTCTTTTGCAAGGGGCAACCGGCCTTTTCTACAATCGCGTCTTCATTTCGACACGCACCGTATGGGACCAGATCACGGTCTGTCCAGAGCCGGAAATACTTGTGCGCCAGGTGACAATTCCAGTGCCGTCATGGACAAGGATTGGCTTAATTTCGTGGATTGGGCTGGTTGAATTTCGGATTACTCGAAAATACCCAGTGCCGACGAATCGCGCCACCCTACTCCGGCGATGGCACCGGCGGCCGTGATGTCAGCGCCGTGCCGAAGGCGGCGACAACAACGGCTGCGATCCCGGCCAATTGCGTGGTGGTGAGGCTCTCGTGCAGGAACAGGAAGCCGGCCAGTGCACCCAGCCCCGGCTCCAGGCAGGTCAGCGTGCCGTAGATGCGCGCCGGCATGCGGGTCAGCGCCACCATCTCCAGAAAGAACGGCAACGCGCTGGAAAACAGGCCGACCAGCAGCGCGCTGACCAGGATCGACGGCGACAGCAGCGCGGATCCCGCCTGCGCGATACCGAAGGGCAGCACCAGCACGGCGGCGATGGCCATGCCGTAGGCAGTGGTGCGGGTACCAAGCTCCGCGCCGGCCTTCTGGGCCAGCACGATATAAAGCGCCCAGAAGCCGCCGGCCGCCAGCGCCAGCATCACCCCGATCGGATCAAGCGGCGCGAGGGAATGAACGAAGGGCGACAACAGCAGGATGCCGGCCACCGCCAGCGCGATCCAGGCAAAGTCGCTGGCGCGCCGCGAGCTTAAGGTCGCCACCAGAAGCGGGCCGGTAAACTCCAGCGCCACCGCGATGCCGAGCGGAATCCTGGCCAGCGCTGCGTAGAACAGGAGGTTGAGCGCGCAAAGCGTCACCCCATAGGCGACCAGCCACGGCAGAGTGGCACGCGAGGGCCGCATCTGCCAGGGCCGCAGCACCGCGATCAGCATCAGCGCACCGATGACCAGCCGCAGCGTTGTCGTGCCTTGCGCGCCGATCTGCGGGAACAGGCCCTTGGCGAAGGCGGCGCCGATCTGGATCGACACCATAGCGCCCATCAGTGCTGCGACCGGCAGGGGCGCCGCTTGGCGACTGGCAACCGGCGTCGATGTCACTTGGTTTTGTCCTTCCCCGATGCCAGGGCAGAAACCGCCTGACGGTGTGGAGTTAGGACGAACCAGCCGGCCTGTCGTGAGGCAGCGGCAACTGCTCGCTAGGGCAAGGACTGCAGGCACCCTATGAGTCTCCCGGACCGCGGAGCGTTCATTGCCGCGGCGCACAAGAATAGCTGGAGATGATCCTGTAGGTGCCAGACCGCAACGACACGCTTCAGGCGGTGGCAGCCGAGCGCTTGAAGAGGATGGTGACTTTAGTGCCCTCGCCAGCGCTCGACTTCACGTCGAACTCCGCCTTGGCATTCTCGGTCAGCGAGCGGGCGATCAGCGCGCCGAGTTTGCCGCGCTTGGGCCAGCTCTCGCCCTCCGGCAGGCCAATGCCGTCATCGGCGATCACGATGCGGCAGCCATCGCCGTCAACCACGCTGTGCAGGGTGATCGTGCCGCCGTTGCGCCCCTGGAAGGCATGTTTGAGCGCATTGGTCAAAAGTTCGTTCACCACCAGCCCGGTCGGCATGGCGACGTTGATCGACACCGGATAGGTGTCGACCTTCATGTCGAGGCGGATGCCCTCGACCGCATGCGAGTTCATCACCGCCGACGCGATCTGGCTGAGATAGACACCAAGATCGACCTCATCCTTGTCATAGTCCCCCGACAGCGTCTGGTAGAGGATCGCCAGCGCATCGACGCGACCTGCCAGCCGCTCGAAACGCTTCTGATCCGGTTCGGCCGCGTTGCGCGTCTCCATCCGGATCAGTGCGGTGATCATCTGGAGATTGTTCTTTACCCGGTGCTGCAGTTCGCGCAGCAGCGTGTCCTTCTCGCGGATGCGCTCATCGAGCGATCGCGCATCCTCCGTTTCGCCATGGGCCGAGACGTCGACCAGCGCCACCAGCCGGAAGCAGACCTTGCCATTGTCGTCCTCGATGACATTGGAATAGAC
>NZ_RZQY01000797.1:0-2415 GCF_003998575.1 Mesorhizobium sp. M7A.F.Ca.CA.001.10.2.1
GAGGCGACGCTGGACAAGCTTGGCGGCGGCGCCTGGCAGTCGCGCAAGGCGCGACTGAAGAAGCGCCTGCTCGACATGGCCGGGCAGCTGATCCGCATCGCCGCCGAACGGCAGATGCGCTCCGCACCGCCACTGGTGCCGGCAGAAGGCCTCTATGGCGAGTTCGCGGCCCGCTTCCCCTATGAAGAGACCGACGACCAGCAGACGGCCATCGATTCGGTGCGCGACGATCTTGCTGCCGGCAAGCCGATGGACCGGCTGATTTGCGGCGATGTCGGCTTCGGCAAGACCGAAGTGGCGCTGCGTGCCGCCTTCATCGCGGCGATGGAAGGCTTTCAGGTGGCAGTTGTGGTGCCGACGACATTGTTGTCGCGCCAGCATTTCAAGACCTTTTCGCAGCGTTTCTCCGGCCTGCCGATCCGTGTCGGCCAGGCGTCGCGGCTGGTCGGCGCCAAGGAACTGGCCGAGACCAAGAAAGGCATCGCCGAGGGCCAGGTCGACATTGTCATCGGTACGCACGCGCTGCTTGGTTCCGCGATCTCGTTCAAGAACCTTGGCCTGCTGATCATCGACGAGGAGCAGCACTTTGGCGTCAAGCACAAGGAGCGGCTGAAGGATTTGAAAACCGACGTGCACGTGCTGACGCTCTCGGCGACACCGATCCCGCGCACGCTGCAACTGGCGTTGACCGGGGTGCGCGAGCTGTCGCTGATCGCCACGCCACCGGTCGACCGCATGGCGGTGCGCACCTTCATCTCGCCGTTCGATCCCCTGGTCATCCGCGAGACGCTGCTGCGCGAGCGTTATCGCGGCGGCCATTCCTTCTATGTGGTGCCGCGCATCAGCGATCTTTCGGAAATCCATGATTTCCTGAAGGAATCCGTGCCGGAGTTGAAGGTGGCGGTGGCACATGGCCAGATGCCGCCGGGCGAACTCGACGATATCATGAATGCCTTCTATGACGGCCAGTACGACGTGCTGTTGTCGACGACCATCGTCGAATCCGGTCTCGACATCCCCACCGCCAACACGCTGATCATCCACCGCGCCGACATGTTCGGCCTGTCGCAGCTTTATCAGCTGCGCGGCCGCGTCGGGCGTTCCAAGGTGCGCGCCTATGCGCTGTTCACGCTGCCGGCCAACCGCAAGCTGACCGACACCGCCGAGCGCCGGCTGAAGGTGCTGCAATCGCTGGATACGTTGGGCGCCGGCTTCCAGCTCGCCAGCCACGACCTCGATATCAGGGGCGCCGGCAATCTTCTTGGCGAAGAGCAGTCCGGCCACATCAAGGAGGTCGGCTTCGAGCTCTACCAGCAGATGCTGGAAGAGGCCGTCGCCGAGGTGAAGGATTCCGGCGAAGTGCAGGATGGCGGCTGGTCGCCGCAGATTGCCGTCGGCACGGCGGTGATGATCCCGGAAAGCTATGTTCCGGACCTGCAGCTCCGGCTGGCGCTCTACCGCAGGCTTGGCGATCTCGAAAACACCGAGGAAATCGACGCTTTCGGCGCCGAGCTGATCGACCGCTTCGGCCCGCTGCCGGACGAGGTCAAGCATCTGCTCAAGATCGTCTTCATCAAGGCGCTCTGCCGCAAGGCCAATGTCGAGAAGCTCGACGCCGGGCCGAAGGGCGTCGTCATCCATTTCCGCAAGCGCGAATTCTCCAACCCGGTCGGGCTCGTCCGGTTCATCGGCGAGCAGGGCTCGCTGGCCAAGATCCGGCCGGACCACAGCGTCGTCTTCGTGCGCGATTGGCCAACCCCCGAGAAGCGATTGGCGGGCTCGGCGGTCGTCATGACCCAGTTGGCGCGGCTGGTGGAGAAGGCGGCGTAGCCGGCCCAGGCCATTCGCCAGCGCTTGAATTCCGGTCTAGAATAGGAAATCGGCTTCGTGTATGGAGCCGCCATCCCATATAGGGGCGGGAAATGGCAGGCGAGGGTGCTTGCCGGAAAGAGCGTTGGGTGCAGCGATGACGAAATGGTCGCCGAATTCGTGGAGAGCAAAGCCGATCAAGCAGGTTCCTGCCTATCCGGACCTTGCCGCGCTGAAGAACACGGAGGCCCAGCTCGCAACCTTTCCGCCGCTGGTTTTTGCCGGTGAGGCGCGCAAGCTGAAGAAGCAGCTCGCTTCTGTCGCCGCCGGTGACGCATTCCTCCTGCAGGGCGGCGATTGCGCCGAGAGCTTCGCCGAGCATGGCGCGGACAACATCCGCGACTTCTTCCGCGTCTTCCTGCAGATGTCCGTGGTGCTCACCTTCGCCGGCGCGCAGCCGGTGGTGAAGGTTGGCCGCGTTGCCGGCCAGTTCGCCAAGCCGCGTTCGTCCGACAACGAGACCAAGGGCGAGGTGACGCTGCCCAGCTATCGCGGCGACATCATCAACGGCATCGAATTCGACCCGAAGTCGCGCATTCCGGATCC
>NZ_RZQY01000798.1:0-2414 GCF_003998575.1 Mesorhizobium sp. M7A.F.Ca.CA.001.10.2.1
GGCCACGGAGTAGAAGGATTCGGCGCGAAAGAACCAGCCGGCGGTGACTTTCGGCAGCCAGTGACCACGGAATGCGTTGGCCAACGCAGCACCACTCTTGTCGATAGCGCTGGAATGGTCGACTGGCATATATCCCTTGCCGCCGCCGGCTTCGTCATAGCCGGCCAGTGCGCCGATCGCCTCGAGCAGCGTCGATTTGCCGGTGCCGTTCTCGCCGACAATGATGGTGATCGGCGTGGTGAATTCGAGTTCGAACTCATGGCCGCGAAACAGCGGTAGATTCCAGGGATATTTCTCCCAGTCCGCCACGCGCTCGGCGTCGAGCAGGATGCGCTTCAGATAGGGAGCCTTTAGCCGCGTCAGCTGCTTGCGATGGGCCATCAGCCAGGTAGCGAAATCGTGCCGTCTTCCGCGATCGGAAAGGCAGGATTGTGCGCCACTTCCCAGACATGCCCGTCGGCGTCGGCGAAATAGCCGTACCAGCCGCCCCAAAAGGCCCGGCCGGCCGGCTTGACGATGCGGCCGCCGGCTTTTTCCGCCCTGGCGAGCACGTCGTCGACTTCGGCGTCGGAACGAGTGTTGTAGGCGAGGTAGACCGCCGATGGCGCCGCGGCGAAGGCGATGCCGGAATCCTCTTCTGCGCTGGCGCGCGGGAACAGGCCGAGGATGACGCCGCCCATCTGGAAGAAGGCGACCCCGTCGGTGATGGCGGCATGCCGCTTCAAGCCCATCTCTTCGTAGAAGCGCACGGCGCGGTCTAGATCATCGGTAGCAATGGTGATGATGGAGATGCGCGGTTCCATGACGTTCTCCTTACTCGTCCTTCCATTCCGGCTTGCGCTTGCCGATGAAGGCGCCGATGCCCTCCTCCGCGTCGCGCGCAAGCATGTTCTCGACCATGATCCGGCCGGTATAGGCATAGGCGTCCGCGAGGCCCATTTCAGCCTGGGCGTAAAAGGCTTCCTTGCCGGTCTTGACCACCAAAGATGATTTGGAAGCAATGGTTTGCGCGTATTTGGTGACGATCTGATTCAGGTATTCGCGCGGCACGACGCGGTTGACCAGGCCGAACTCCTTGGCGGTCGCCGCATCGATCGTCTCTCCGGTCAGCAGCATCTCCATGGCATGCTTGCGCGAAACGTTGCGCGACAGCGCCACCATCGGCGTCGAGCAAAACAGCCCGATATTGACGCCCGGCGTGCAGAAGGTCGCTTCGTGCGAGGCGATCGCCAGATCGCAGCTGGCGACCAGTTGCAGCCCAGCGGCGGTGGCAAGGCCGTCAACCTCGGCGATCACAGGCACGGGATGGCGCACGATGGCCTGCATCAGCGTCGCACAAGCGGCAAACGTCTCTGCGAAGAAGGCCTTGCCATGATCGGCGTCAGTGCGGCGCGCCGTCATTTCCTTGAGATCATGGCCGGCGCAGAACACCTTGCCGGCCGCCGACAAAACGATGACGCGAACGGCCTTGTCGGCCTTGGCGCGCTCGAGTTCGGCCGTCAGCGCCGCCATCACCGCCAGCGACAGCGCGTTGGCTGGCGGATTGGCGAGCGTCAGGCGCAGCACGCCCTTGTCCAGTTGTGCAACAACCGGACCTTCAACGGCGGCAGGCTTGATGGCAAGGATTTCGGCCATGGATAAGGTCTCCGCGATTCCGCCTGGGCTATCTAATACCGGATCAGGTTTCGTCCAACACCGATCGCTTGCGCCAGGGGACGAAGGTTGTCAGAAATGCCGCGCCGCGCCCATACAGGTCGGCCAAAACGAGAGACCGACATGCCCGCCCAAACCAATTTGAAGCCGGTTCTGACCGCGCAACAAGTCAATGCGCTGATGGAGACCGTCTATCCGCAGCTCAACGAGCAGTTCAAATATTTCGAGGCGATCGACGTGTTCCCCGGCGGCTGCACCGTGCGGCTCAACGCCGGCGAGCGGCACCTGCGTCCGGGCGGCACGGTGTCCGGCCCTTCGCTGTTCACGCTGGCCGACATTGGCGGCTACGTCTGCGTGCTCAGCCATGCCGGGCCGGATGCGCTTTCCGTTACCGTCAACCTCGACATCAATTTCGTGCGCAAGGCAGAGGCCGGACCGATCGACGGCCACTGCCGCATCCTGAAGCTGGGCAAGAGCCTGATGGTGTTCGACATCGACATCGTTGCCGGCCCGGACGGGCACACGGTGGCGCACGCCACCGGCACCTATTCGATCCCGCCGAAGCGGAATGGCGATGTGGTAAAATAATACCTTTCACTTAACTTATTGTTTTCGCCGCATTTTGTCAGATATTCTCCTTTTCGCGCGCCTTGACGCGATCACCACCCTCGCCTATAAGCCCTCACGAAGCAGCGGCCCGCAAAGGCCGCCGTTTTGTTATTGGCGGCGGGCAGCGTCCTTCCCACAATCCAAGCAACAAG
>NZ_RZQY01000799.1:0-2411 GCF_003998575.1 Mesorhizobium sp. M7A.F.Ca.CA.001.10.2.1
ATCCGACCGTCATCAATGGCGGCATCATCAATGCCTATGGCACCAACGCGCGCATGGGCGACGGCGAATGGATGGTGGTCGAGGCCGACGAAAGCGACGGCACTTTCCTGAAACTGCCGGCCGAGATCGCGGTCGTCACCAACATCGATCCCGAGCATCTCGATCACTATGGCAGCTTCGACAAGGTGCGCGAGGCGTTCCGCCAGTTCGTCGAGAACGTGCCGTTCTATGGTTTTGGCGTGATGTGCACCGATCACCCCGAGGTGCAGGCACTGGTCAGCCGCATCGAGGACCGCCGGGTCATCACCTATGGCGAGAATGCGCAGGCCGACGTGCGCTTTACCAATCACCGCATGGCAGGCGCCATTTCGGAATTCGACGTGGTGATCCGCGACCGCAAGACAGGCGGCCAGACTGTCATAGCAGGCCTGCGCCTGCCGATGCCCGGCCGCCACAACGTCTCCAACGCGACGGCAGCGATCGCGGTCGCGCATGAGCTCGGCCTGTCGGCCGAGGCGATCAAGAAGGGCCTGTCGTCCTTCGCCGGCGTCAAGCGCCGCTTCACCCATACCGGTTCGTGGGACGGCGTCGAAATATTCGACGATTACGGCCACCATCCGGTCGAGATCTCGGCGGTGCTGAAGGCGGCGCGCAGCGCCACCCAAGGTCGCGTCATCGCCATTGCCCAGCCGCATCGCTTCACCCGGCTGCATGATCTGTTCAACGAGTTTTCCACCTGCTTCAACGACGCCGACACAGTGATGGTGGCGCCGGTCTACGCGGCCGGCGAAGAGCCGATCGACGGCGTCAGCTCGGACGCGCTGGTGTCGCGCATCCGCGCCGGCGGCCATCGCGACGCACGCTACATCGAGGGTCCGGCGGCGATCGCGCCCGTCATCCGTGATCTGGCAAAGCCGGGTGACTTCGTCGTCTTCCTGGGCGCCGGCAACATCACCCAATGGGCCTATGCATTGCCCAAGGAGCTTGGCGGGACCGTCTCATGATGCACGGCCAGGCCCTGATCGACAGACTGGGCGACCGGCTTGCCGGCCTGCGCGGCCGCCTGACGCCGAACGCCGAGATGGACAAGATCACCTGGTTCCGTGCAGGGGGTCTGGCTGAGGTGCTGTTCCAGCCGGCCGACGAGGAAGATCTTGCAGCATTCCTCAAAGCCGTTCCTGAAGAGATACCACTGACCGTCGTCGGCGTCGGCTCGAACCTTCTGGTCCGCGACGGCGGCATCGAGGGCTTTGTCATCCGCCTTTCGGCCAAGGGCTTCGGCGAGGCCGAGGTGATTTCGCCGATCAGGATCAAGGCGGGAGCCGCGACCCCCGATAAGCGCGTCGCAGCGGTGGCGCTCGAGGCCGGCATTGGCGGCTTTCATTTCTACCACGGCATTCCGGGTGCAATCGGCGGTGCGCTGCGGATGAACGCAGGCGCCAACGGCGTCGAGACGCGCGAGCGGGTCGTCGAAGTGCGAGCGCTCGACCGCAAGGGCAATGTGCAGACGCTGAGCAATGCCGATATGGGTTACGCCTATCGCCATTCGGCGGCGCCTGCCGGGCTGATCTTCACCTCGGCCGTGTTCGAGGGCTTTGCCGAGGACAGAGCGGCGATCAAGGCGGCGATGGAGGCCGTGCAGAACCATCGCGAGACCGTGCAGCCGATCCGCGAGAAGACCGGCGGCTCGACCTTCAAGAATCCGGAAGGCACGTCGGCCTGGAAGGAGATCGACAGAGCGGGCTGCCGCGGCCTGATGATCGGCGGGGCGCAGATGTCGCCGATGCATTGCAACTTCATGATCAACACGGGAACTGCGACCGGCTACGACCTAGAATATCTCGGCGAGACGGTGCGTACGCGGGTGCTGGAGAATTCCGGTATCCGGCTGCAATGGGAAATCAAGCGCATCGGCAATTTCCGGCCGGGACATGCAGTTCAGGAGTTTCTCGGGCAGCTCCTTTAAGGTGCGTTGATATTCAGGTGATGCCGGCCTGCAAACGACGGCTTCCTGCGCTTCCGGTGCTCACGTACTTTGAGTACGCTCCGCTCCGGTTCTCGAAAGCCATCGTTTTCGACTCGGCCTGACCTGAATCCCAACACACCTTCGCGCGAGTTGAAGTTCATGTGATGCATGAACTTCAACGAGGCCGAAACGGTCCGCGACCGTTGCCGCAAAGACTCAACGACACGCTTTTCGCATCCATTTTCTCAGAAAGTGAATCTCTCGGAATCGTAAGCACTTGCCAGTGAATCAACTCTCTGATTCTCTGCTCGAAAGCGTTTCCTGATTTGAGTCGTTCGACGCGTTTTCAGCGGTTTCCGTCTGGGGGGGGCAACCTGCCGGGAGACTCTGACTCAATGTTGCGGAAAATCTGGTTTTGGTCCGCCGTGAGAGAGGGGATGCCGGG